>DDNV01000051.1:11866-14396 GCA_002341315.1 Cellvibrionales bacterium UBA2511 | reverse complement strand
ACTGGCCGGCCACCAGAATACTGCCAGCCGCAACGGTGGCGAGCATCAGAAACCCCAGACCGCTTTCCAGTCCGCCACTGGCGTGCATCATCAGTGTGATTGCCACCATGTCGGTCAACAGCATAAAAAATAACATCTGGATGCCGGGCGTGGCTCGATAGATTTTCAGCGAGATCAGAGACAGTAGGCACAGCACGGTATAGATACTGACTGTTCCCAAAAAGAGCTGCGGCATCTCTGCACCCAGGATTCGGGTCGCGACGCCTGTCAGGTACATCGTGAGTAATGCGCTGGACAAAATGACCCGGTAATAACCGTATACCTTGAGCAGGCTGTCCGGTGCCGGTGGGGCAGTCACTTTGCCGATATTGAGTTGCATAAGGATCGGGGGCCTGGTCGGATTAAGTCGAGTCTATCTGAAAAAGGAGTATCGATTCATGAACAGTACCGCTATTTTCAAATCAGGTGGTTGTGTTGCCAGGACCGTGTGGGCAAAAGCTACTGGTCGTAGATAGTTGGAATGGGATCTCGCTTGTGCCGGGTATTGTGATAGATCTCGATAATGCGGTTGGCCACCTCGTCGCTGACAGGCTTGGCCTCCAGAAAATCATCCAGTTCATCGTAGCTAATGCCGAGTGCATGCTCGTCGGCTCTCTGTGGCGCGAGGCATTCCAGGTCAGCTGTGGGTGTTTTTTCAATGAGGCGTTCAGGCGCGCCGAGAAAAGCAGCGATTTGTTTGACCTGCCGTTTGCTCAGGCCGAACAGTGGTGCCAGGTCACAGGCGCCATCCCCCCATTTGGTATAAAAGCCTGTGACGTTCTCAGCCGAGTGGTCTGTGCCGAGCACCAGCCCGCCCAGCAAGCCTGCGACCTGATATTGAACGACCATACGTGTGCGAGCTTTGGTGTTGCCTTTGGTAAAGTCGGTCTGGCCCGGAGAGGCGGTCAGAAGCTGCCCGTTGTTCAGCGCAGCAAGCACTTCTTCATGGATCGCTTCCACGCCGGGCTTGATATTGACGACCAGGCACTCACTGGGCTGAATGAACTCAATAGCCTGTTGGGCCTCGTGTTCATCAGCCTGAATGCCGAAAGGTAGTCGAACAGCGATAAAGCGGTAAAGCGGCTCGGCCTGTTCCTGATTCAATTGTTCAACGGCCAGCTGTGCCAGCCGCCCGCAGGTTGTTGAATCAATACCACCACTGATACCCAGCACCAGATTGTGCAAGTCGGCACCGGTCAGGATCGACTTGATAAAATCCACACGCCTGGTGACCTCGTAGGCCGGATCAATGCTGGGGAGGACTTTCATTTCCTGCAAAATATGTTTTGCGTCTGGTGTTTGCATCGTTATTTTCTCCGAATAAGGTTGGCTATTTCTGAGCGAACTCTACAAGCATAGACGGGTAATAAAGAATAACGGATTTTCGAAACAGGTTGGAATACGATGTTTTGATTATCCTGGTTAAAAAGCCGGTCGGCAAAAACAGATAAAGGAGCTGTTGCTCCTTATCCGGTTGAAATTTTCTTATCGAGTTGCCGCCTGGTCGCTGTCTCAGTCGAGTACACCCAGTGTCAGCCAACTGAGCCAGGAGCGCTTCTCTTCGCCGCGATTGTTGTCGCCCGACACATTGCGATAACGCTCATTGAAAACATGGCGGGAGTCAAACCTGGGTGGATCCGGGTGGTCGTATAGGCCGAGGGTCATTTTATTCAGCCAGGTCGGCTCCATAAAATGGGGGTCGTCCTGGTACTGGAACTGACCGCTGGTATCCAGAGCGGGGTGCTGGGGGTAGTTGGCTGCCAGGAGTCCCGCCGCATCTGCTGCCAGATCCTGCATCTGCATGAAATGATAAGCCTGCGCCATGACCGCCAGTCCGTCCGGCACTGCGGGCGTTTTCTGGAAATTTTCAACCACATAGCGTCCGCGGTTGGCGGCAGCCAGATAGGCACCCCGCAAAAAATAGTAGTTGGCAACATGAATTTCATGTCGGGCAAGGATGTTGCGCAGGTAGACCATCCGCTTGCGGGCATCGGGCGCGTAGGCGCTTTCCGGAAAACGGTTGAGCAATTCATTGAACGTGACAAACGAGTTGCGTGCCGAACCCGGATCACGCTTGGTTTCATCAGTGGGCAAAAACTGCTCAAAGAATCCCTTGCTCTGAACAAAGGAGGCCAAACCTTTCAGGTAGTAGGCATAATCCACGTTGGGGTGTTGAGGGTGCAGACGAATAAAGCGGTCGGCGGAGGCGATGGTCGCCTCATAATCCTGAGACCTGAAGTAGGCATAAATCAGTTCCAGCTGGGCCTGTTCAGCGTAATCGCCAAATGGATACTGGGCTTCCAGGGCCTCCAGGTTTTCGATCGCCTGAAACCAGTAGCCTGACGCCAGTTCTTCCTGGATTTTTTCAAAGAAATCGGTTTCGGTGTAACCGGAGGTATCTGTTTTATTGGCATCCTTGTCATCACCGCTCCCAAGCCAGGCACAGCCACTGGTCAAAAATATCGAGCAAACAAGCAATAGAGCGGGAAAT
>DDNV01000051.1:727-11737 GCA_002341315.1 Cellvibrionales bacterium UBA2511 | reverse complement strand
GGAAATCGCATGGAATGATTGAATCCTGGTGGGTCAACGGTGAAAGTGTTTTTATCGGCTGAAGTAAAGCCTGTAAGATGGACTATTTAACCACAGCCCCGAGCGGATTCAAAACTTCAATGACTGAACCTGTTGTTCTTAATGCGATTGTTCCGGAGACCGTTGGCGGCGCCCGGCTCGACCAGATAGCTGCCGAATTGTTCAAGGGATTTTCCCGTTCCCGTTTACAGCGATGGATCAAGGAGGGCGACCTGCTGGTTGATGGCAAGTCCTGCCGTTCCCGGGACAAGCTGTTTGGCGGCGAACAGCTGACAGTCAGGGCAACATTGGAGCCGGAGGGTGAGTGGTCGGCGGAACCGATGAGCCTGGACATCATTTATGAGGATGAACATCTGCTGGTCATCAATAAACCGGCCGGGTTGGTCGTGCATCCCGCCGCTGGCAATTATCAGGGCACCCTGCTGAACGGGCTGATTCACCACCTGCCAGGCAACGAGAATATTCCCAGAGCTGGTATCGTGCACCGGTTGGATAAGGACACCACCGGTCTTATGGTTGTCGCAAAAACGCTTGCTGCACATCAATCGCTGATCCGACAGTTGCAGGACAGATCGGTGAGTCGTGAATATGAGGCGGTAGTGCCGGGTGTCATGACGGGCGGCGGAATGGTCAGCAAGCCATTGGGTCGGCATCCACAGGTAAGAACCAGAATGGCCGTACTGGATCATGGTGGCAAAGAGGCCATTACCCATTACCGGGTGATTGAGCGCTTTGCCGGTCATACCCACATTCGGTTAAAGCTGGAAACCGGGCGAACGCATCAGATTCGGGTGCACATGGCTTCGATTGGTTACCCCCTGGTCGGCGATGCCACTTACGGTGGGCGCCTAAAACTGCCGAAAGGGGCCTCCGACGAACTTCAGGATACCTTGCGGGCTTTCAAGCGTCAGGCGTTACATGCGGCCAGATTGGCCCTGATTCATCCGTACACGGAAGCGTTGGTTGAGTGGCAGGTAGAGGCCCCGCAAGACTTTATGCATCTGCTGGATGCACTTCGCTCCGATCATGAATCAACCTGATTGATGCCATGTCCATCATTCTCCCCGATTGGCCCGCGCCCAACCCTGTCAAGGCCGCTGTCAGCACGCGTCGAGGCGGTCTGTCTGCGTCTGCCTGGCGAAGCCTGAATCTGGCCTACCATGTGGGAGACAACGCCCGGTCTGTAGAACAAAACTGGCAATTGTTGGGCTCGTTACTAAGGCTTCCTGTCGCGCCGCAGTTGCTGGAACAGGTTCATGGTGTCGATGTGGTCCATGCTCAGAGTGATGGCATTATCCGGCGCGCAGATGCCTGCTACAGTGATCAGCGGGCTGTGGTTTGTACCGTGATGACGGCCGATTGCCTGCCGATTCTGATCTGTGACAGGGCTGGTGGGGAGGTTGCCGCTGTTCATGCGGGTTGGCGCGGGCTGGCTGGCGGTGTGGTAGCCAATGCGACTCGTCAATTTAAAAACCGTCCAGACCAGTTGCTGGCCTGGTTGGGTCCGGCCATCAGTCAACCCCATTTTGAGGTGGGCGAAGATGTCTATCGGGCTTTTCTGGCCAATACGCCAGGGTGGGGTTCCAGGCAACAGATTGATGCCTGTTTTCTCCGAACCCGGTCCGACCGCTGGCAGGCGGACATTTTTTCACTTGCCCGCCGGGCGCTGTCGGCATCCGGTATCACGGCCATTTTTGGCGGCGGGCACTGCACCTTTGCCAACCCCGATTCATTCTATTCCTATCGCCGCGATGGTCAGACCGGACGAATGGCCAGCCTGATCTGGATCAGTTAAACGCCAACCTCTTCTTGAATTCCACCCTCCAGCCCCAACTATATGTTCTGACAAACATTATTGAGGTTGATTATGCGATTTGACCGTTTTACCAGTCACTTGCAAAGTGCGATATCCGATGCGCAGTCGATGGCCGTTGGCCGCGACAACACGGCGCTTGAGCCTGTTCATCTGGTGCTGGCGATGTTGAGTCAGCAGGGGGGTGCCATCGGGCCCATGTTCAGTCAGGCGGGCTTTGATCTTGCCGGGTTGAAAGCTGCGCTCACGCATCAACTGGATCAGTTGCCCCGGGTCCAGACTCCGACGGGCGATATCGCTATTTCTCCCGAGTTGGGACGATTATTCAATCTGGCAGACAAGCAGGCCCAGCAACAGGGGGATCAATATATCACCAGTGAGGCAGTGCTGTTGGCCGCCTTCGAGGATAAAGGGGACCTGGGCAAGTCTCTGGCCAAATTTGGCGACAAGGACAAACTGAAAGCGGTGGTGGAAAAAATTCGTGGAGGTGAGGCAGTGACAGACCCGGAAGCTGAAGGCAGCCGTCAGGCATTGGAAAAATATACCATTGATCTCACTGCCCGTGCCGAGCAGGGCAAACTGGATCCGGTCATTGGCCGGGATGACGAAATTCGCCGCACCATTCAGGTATTGCAGCGCCGTACCAAGAACAATCCGGTACTGATCGGTGAGCCCGGTGTGGGTAAAACCGCCATTATTGAGGGGCTGGCGCAGCGGGTCGTGAACGGTGAGGTCCCTGAAGGGTTGAAAGACAAGCGCGTGCTGTCTCTTGATCTGGGTGCACTGCTGGCTGGTGCCAAATTTCGCGGTGATTTTGAAGAGCGCCTCAAGGCGGTGCTCAATGAGCTCGGCAAGCAGGAGGGCCGGATCATCCTGTTTATCGATGAGTTGCACACCATGGTGG
Organism: Cellvibrionales bacterium UBA2511; assembly: GCA_002341315.1. Lineage (GTDB taxonomy): Bacteria > Pseudomonadota > Gammaproteobacteria > Pseudomonadales > Porticoccaceae > Porticoccus. The sequence continues at coordinate 8,981 of DDNV01000051.1, read as the reverse complement.
GTGCGGGTAAAGCCGAGGGAGCCATGGATGCCGGCAATATGCTCAAGCCCGCTCTGGCGCGGGGTGAGCTGCACTGCGTCGGTGCCACCACGCTGGATGAGTATCGCAAGTATATCGAAAAAGATGCGGCGCTTGAACGGCGTTTTCAGAAAGTTCAGGTGGATGAGCCCAATGAAGAGGACACCATAGCCATTCTCCGTGGCCTGAAGGAGCGCTATGAAGTCCACCATGGGGTGGATATCACGGACTCTGCGATTGTCGCCGCCGCCAAATTGTCTCAACGCTACATCACTGATCGTCAGCTGCCGGACAAGGCCATTGATCTGGTCGATGAAGCCGCCAGCCGAATTCGCATGGAGATTGACTCCAAGCCAGAGGAGATGGATCGCCTCGAGCGTCGCCTGATTCAACTGAAAATGGAGCGCGAGGCAGTCAAGAAGGAAGAGGATGAAGCATCCCGCAAGCGACTGGAAAAAATCCAGAAGGATATTGAGTCAATCGGTAAGGAATATGCTGATCTCGACGAGATCTGGAAGGCCGAAAAAGCGGCTGTGCAGGGTTCCGCGCAGATCAAAAGCGATCTCGAGCAGGCCCGCATTGATATGGATGCCGCCCGGCGTGCCGGTGATCTGACTAAAATGTCAGAACTTCAATATGGCCGGATTCCAGAGCTGGAAAAACAGTTGGCTGCGGCCAGTGAAGCGGAGACCCGCGAGACGCATTTATTGCGCAACAAAGTTACTGAGGAGGAGATTGCCGAGGTGGTTTCCAAATGGACCGGTATCCCGGTATCGAAAATGCTGGAGGGGGAGCGGGACAAGCTGTTGCGTATGGAAGATGCGCTGCACAAACGGGTGATCGGTCAGCAGGAAGCCGTGGTGGCGGTGTCCAATGCGGTGCGCCGCAGCCGGGCCGGGCTGTCAGACCCCAATCGGCCCAACGGTTCGTTCCTGTTTCTCGGCCCCACCGGGGTGGGCAAAACCGAGCTCTGCAAGGCGTTGGCCGAATTCCTGTTCGACAGTGTCGATGCCATGGTGCGCATCGACATGTCGGAGTTCATGGAAAAACATTCGGTGGCAAGGCTGGTGGGTGCTCCCCCCGGTTATGTGGGTTATGAGGAAGGTGGTTACCTGACCGAAGCGGTCAGACGTCGTCCCTATTCGGTATTGCTGCTGGATGAGGTGGAAAAAGCACACCCCGACGTTTTCAATATTTTGTTACAGATGCTGGATGACGGTCGACTGACCGATGGCCAGGGCCGCACGGTGGATTTTCGCAACACCGTGATTGTCATGACCTCCAACCTGGGTTCTGACCGGATCCAGGCGGTGGTGGAGGATCACTCCTTCGATACCATCAGCTTTGATGACGGTGCCGGTGATAATTTGTCGGACGACTCGACCACCAATGAAAATCGTTATCAGGCTATGAAAAACGCGGTGATGGAGGTGGTGGAAGGGCATTTTCGGCCAGAATTTATCAACCGAATTGATGAGGTGGTGGTATTTCACCCGCTGGGCAAAGGGCAGATTCGGGGTATTGCCGAAATTCAGCTCGGCCTGCTTAGAAAACGTCTACAGGACCGTGAGCTGTCGCTGGTTTTGTCGGATGAGGTTATGGACAAGATTTGTGAAGCAGGTTTTGATCCGGTCTATGGGGCCAGACCGCTGAAAAGGGCGATACAGCAATTACTGGAAAATCCGTTGGCTCAATCAGTGCTGAGTGGCCAGTTTGCATCTGGGGATGTGATTACAGGGGACCTTGATGGAACTGATGTCAGGTTTCACCGGACTCAGGGCCGTTCATCCGACTGAGAGTTTCCCGTTGTCTACAGGACATCATGGGTAATCTGCAGCCAGCCCGGCGGATCCGGACTGGCTGCCACACCCAAACTCAAATCGATTACTGACAGTTATCCTGAATCATTGTTCGGGACTTTTCCATCCATTCATTTTGCTCTTCTGTGCTGAGGTAGCGAACTTGATCAGTGTCCGGATCTTTGACTCTCAGTCTGCTGCCCCTTTGCAGGTTTTCAAGATTTTCTCTGGCTTTGATACAGTTTTCTCTGGCAAGGGCAGCATCTTCGGCGGCGACCTCTTCAGATTTTTTGGTTTTCAGGTCCGGGGGCTTCTCTGATACGTTGCTTTCAGGTATCTGGTCAGCAGTTGTTGCACTAACTTCTTTACCCTTGCCGGGTGTGGGTATTTTTATTGTTTCAGCAGAGTGCTCTACGGGCGGTTTTTCAGAGAAGTGCCATGCTCCATCCGCATCCTGCCACTTGTAAACTTTTGCCGCTTGCAACGGGAGGCACAGAGCCATTGTCAGCAGAGCGAGTGCGAGGTTGTTCATACGTTTCATGTCCGTGAACCTTCCGTAAACCGTTTGAATCGGATAAACCCGTATTGATTTTTTATTCATCATAGCGGATTTGGTGGTGGAGTGTTGAGCACAAGGTAGCAAAACAAGTGCTATTTCCTGTGTGAATAACAACAACTCCTTGACTGACTTGATAGGAGTAAATAGAGTATCTGCCTGTGTGGGCTTGCTAATTGCCCGCTAACTGGTTCCTTGCCAACTTGCCAAGTGAGCGTAAACAGCGTTCGCCAGGCGTCCAGACAGGTTTGTTTACCCACAAACCTGACGCACCGAGTATCACGACTTTGTCGTCGGTGGCGTAATTGCACTTGCAGATCTGTGATGTCACAGCGTTATGTTTATTTCGCCCTGGCGGAGGAACCGACTTTGTGACCTGTTGATTTTGAGGATTTGCACAGTGGAACTACTGTCTGGCGGTGAAATAGTCATCCGCGCTCTAAAAGATGCCGGCGTTAAATACATCTGGGGATATCCCGGTGGCGCTGCGCTCCATATCTATGATGCCCTGTTCCAACAAACGGATGTCCAGCATATCTTGGTACGTCATGAGCAAGCTGCTGTTCATGCGGCGGATGGCCACTCCCGTTCTACCGGAGAGGTGGGTGTCGTGTTGGTCACCTCTGGTCCGGGTGCCACCAATGCCATAACCGGAATTGCTACCGCCTACATGGACTCCATTCCCCTGGTGGTTATTTCCGGCCAGGTGGCCAGAGAGAAAATAGGTGAAGATGCTTTCCAGGAAACGGATATGGTGGGGATTTCCCGTCCTATCGTAAAGCACAGTTTTTTGGTGAAAGATGCTACTGAAATAGCTGGTGTCATTGCCAAGGCATTCTTTATCGCTGGTTCGGGTCGACCGGGTCCTGTTGTTGTCGATATTCCAAAAGATGTGACAGACCCCAATCACCGGGTGCCTTACGAATACCCTGAAAAAGTCAAAATCCGCTCTTACCAGCCCACCAGTAAGGGGCACTCCGGTCAGATCAAGCGGGCCATTAAAACACTGCTGGGGGCCAAGCGTCCGATTATCTACAGCGGTGGCGGGGTGATTATGGGCGAGGCCTCCTCCCAATTAACGGAGTTGGCTCGGCTGATCAATGCGCCGGTCACCAATACTCTGATGGGCTTGGGTGCTTTCCCGGGCTCAGATCCCCAGTTTGTCGGTATGCTCGGTATGCACGGCACTTTTGAAGCCAATACGGCAATGCATCATGCCGATGTGATTCTGGCCGTCGGTGCCCGCTTTGATGATCGGGTAACCAACACAACCGGCAAGTTCTGCCCCTCTGCAACCATTATTCATATCGATGTGGATCCCACATCAATCGCCAAAACGATCAAGGCGGATATTCCGATTGTCGGTGCCTGCGATGTGGTGCTGCGGGAAATGGTTGATCAGCTGCAGGACACTGGCAAGCGGCTGGATGAGGAGGCGATGGCAGACTGGTGGAAGCAGATCAATGAATGGCGCGACCGTCACGGTATTTATACCCAGTCCCGCTATGAAGCCAGTGGCGGCAATATTATCAAGCCGCAGGACGTTATCAAGTCGTTGTATCGGGCCACCGGAGGGGACGCGTTTGTCACATCCGATGTAGGACAACACCAGATGTTCGCAGCCCAGTATTACCTGTTCGACCAGCCGCGCCGCTGGATCAACTCCGGTGGGCTTGGCACCATGGGTTTCGGCTTGCCTGCTGCCATGGGAGTGCAGCTGGCTCACCCCGATGCCATGGTGGCCTGTGTCACTGGAGAGGGTAGCATCCAGATGTGCATTCAGGAGTTGTCCACCTGTACCCAGTACGGGTTGCCGATCAAGATTATCAATCTGAATAACCAGGCGCTGGGCATGGTGCGTCAATGGCAGGATATGCAGTACAGCAGTCGTTACTCCTCCAGCCTCTACGAAGATTCACTGCCGGATTTCATCAAGCTGGCTGAGGCCTATGGCCACGTGGGTATCAAGGTTACCCGGTTCGATGAGCTGGATCAGAAAATGGAAGAGTGTTTCAGTCTCAAGGACCGTGTGGTGTTTATGGACATTTACGTCGACCGTTCTGAACATGTGTATCCCATGCTGGTGGCACCGAACGGTTCCATGCGTGATATGTGGTTGAGTAAGACGGAGCGCACCTGATGAGACGCATAATTTCAGTTTTGATGGAAAACGAACCGGGAGCGCTGTCGCGGGTGGTGGGCCTGTTTTCCCAGCGCGGTTATAACATTGATACATTGACGGTGGCCCCCACTGATGATCAGACGTTGTCGCGCCTGACGTTGACGACCCACGGCAACGATCAGGTAATTGAACAGATTACCAAGCATCTCCACAAGTTGATTGATGTGGTCAAGGTGGTGGATCTCACTGAAGGCCCGCATATCGAACGCGAGCTGATGCTTCTCAAGGTGAAGGCTTCCGGTCCGCAACGCGCCGAAATCAAGCGTTGTGTGGACATTTTTCGCGGGCAGGTTATCGACGTGAGTGCCAATGCTTATACGGTACAGATTGTCGGCAACAGTGATAAACTCGACGCCTTCATTCAGGCGGTTGCCGGTGCCGAGATACTTGAGGTGGTTCGCTCCGGCGTATCCGGGTTGTCCCGGGGGGAAAAAGCACTGCGACTTTAAGCCCTTTTACACAGAATGTCAGGGTGGTTAAAAATGACCATTCCGAGTTCCGTATTCTTTCAGATTAATAAATAAGACAGGTGAAAAAATGCAAGTTTATTACGATAAAGACTGTGATTTATCCATCATTCAGGGCATGAAAGTGGCCGTGATCGGTTATGGCTCCCAGGGACACGCCCACGCTCTGAATCTGAAGGACTCAGGGGTGGATGTTACGGTGGGTCTGCGTCCCGGTTCACCCACTGCGGCGAAAGCGGAAAATGCCGGCCTGGCCGTCAAGAGTGTCCCCGATGCGGTTGCAGCGGCTGATCTGGTGATGATCCTGACACCCGATGAATTCCAGTCCCAGCTTTACAAGAATGAGATCGAACCCAATTTGAAGAAAGGTAGTACGCTGGCATTCGCGCACGGTTTCGCTATCCATTACAACCAGGTAGTTCCTCGTGCGGACCTGGACGTGATCATGATTGCGCCCAAGGCGCCCGGCCACACCGTACGCAACGAGTTCACCAAGGGTGGTGGTATCCCCGATCTGGTGGCAATTTTCCAGGATGCGTCCGGTAAGGCCAAATCCGTGGCATTGTCCTATGCCTGCGGGGTTGGTGGTGGGCGCACCGGTATTATTGAAACAACGTTCAAGGACGAAACCGAAACGGACCTGTTCGGTGAGCAGGCAGTTCTCTGTGGCGGTTGCGTCGAACTGGTCAAGGCGGGCTTTGAAACACTGGTGGAAGCCGGGTATGAGCCTGAGATGGCCTATTTCGAATGTCTGCATGAGCTGAAGCTGATTGTCGATCTCATGTACGAAGGCGGTATTGCCAATATGAACTACTCGATTTCCAATAACGCTGAATACGGTGAGTATGTGACCGGCCCGGAAATTATCAATGAGCAGTCCCGTGCGGCCATGCGCAACGCCCTGAAGCGTATCCAGAATGGTGAATATGCCAAGATGTTTGTTGCGGAGGGCGCCACCAATTATCCGTCCATGACGGCCTACCGTCGCAATAATGCAGCCCATCAGATTGAGCAGGTTGGTGCTGGTCTGCGTGCGATGATGCCCTGGATTGCCGCCAACAAGCTGGTGGACAAAGAGAAAAACTAAGGGGACTGTTTCAGCCGAGAAAACCGCGCCCTGGCGCGGTTTTTTTGTTGTAGCCGTCGATTTTTAATAAGATGGTTTTTTCTATAAAAACAACACACCATATACTACTGACAATCAATGCTGAGGCGAAAAGATGACGGACAACGAAAAACAGGAAGCGATCCCTGAGAATACCGCCTCCGGGCAGGAAATGCCGGTCGGGAGCGCAGAGCCCGCACGCCATAGAGGCATCTATTTGTTGCCAAACCTGTTTACGACCGGCGCATTGTTCAGTGGCTTCTATGCGATTCTGGCGGGGATGGACGGCAAGTTTCAGGCGGCCGCCATTGCTATCTTTGTTGCCATGATTTTTGATGGTCTGGACGGGCTTATCGCCAGGATGACCTATACGTCCAGCGAATTTGGTGTTCAGTACGACAGTCTGTCCGATATGGTGTCATTTGGTGTGGCGCCCGCCATTGTCGTGTTTAGCTGGATGCTTGATGAAGTGGGTAGAATCGGCTGGGCTGCCGCCTTTATTTACGCGTCCTGTGCGGCGTTTCGTCTGGCGCGCTTCAATACCCAGGTAGACCTGGTAGACAAGCGTTACTTTATAGGCATTGCCAGCCCGACAGGGGCTGCTCTGGTGGCAGCCATGGTGTGGAGCGGCTTTGATGCTGAGCCATCCACCGAGTTGGCACTATTGGCCGCGTTGGTCACCGCTGTGGCGGGCCTGTTGATGGTATCAAATCTTCGTTACCGTAGCCTCAAGGGCCTGGATCTGAAGGGGAAGGTACCCTTTGTGGTGATTTTCGGCATCGCCATGGCGCTGGTCATTATTCTGATTGATCCACCCCGAATCCTGTTTCTGCTTGCTGTGGCGTATTCGCTGTCCGGGCCACTCGAGTGGCTATGGCATAAAAAAAGAGGGGATAAGGTTGTTTCTGGTTAAGAGGTTTTGGGGGCAACAGTGGTTGGCAAAAAATGGAAAACCTGATTGAATAAACACAGGGTTTCCAGGCCAGTCTTTAATGTGATCAAGAACGTGTATCACACAAGAACAGCGCAGCCATAGCAGGGTATCTTGTCCCACTGTGCTGTTATGTATGTGCTGCTCCTGCCCTGAGGGGCAACGATTCTTTTTCCGGTTTTACTCATCCCTGTTTGCAAATATCTCCCTCCGTGCGGAGAATTCGCGTAATTATTTTGTCCTGTCCCGAAGGATGGGGCGGATTATCTGGAGCAGCAAGTCATGGATAAACAACAGTTGGTGATTTTCGATACGACCTTGCGCGATGGCGAGCAAAGTCCGGGCGCTTCCATGACCAGGGAGGAGAAACTCCGAGTCGCCAAGGCGCTGGAGAAGCTGCGAGTGGATGTTATTGAGGCGGGTTTTGCCGTATCGAGTCAGGGGGATTTTGAAGCCGTCAAATCCATAGCCGACACCATCAAGGATTCGACAGTGTGCAGTTTGGCACGCACTACCCACGTGGATATTGAGCGCGCGGCAGAGGCGTTGAAAAATGCCCGTTCGGCACGCATACACACCTTTATCGCCACGTCCCCGATCCACATGAAATATAAATTGCAGATGACCCCTGATCAGGTGGTTGAGCAGGCAGTCTCCGCTGTGAAACTCGCCCGTAACAAGGTCGGTGATGTGGAATTTTCACTGGAAGATGCCAGTCGTTCTGAATTTGATTTCATGTGTCGTATCATCGAACAGGTGATCAATGCTGGCGCTCGCACGATCAACCTCCCCGATACGGTGGGTTACGGTTTTCCTGCGGAATACGCCGATACTATTGGTCGCCTGATTGCCGCAGTGCCGAACGCAGACAAGGCAATTTTTTCTGTGCATTGCCACAATGACCTCGGTCTGGCGGTTGCCAACTCCCTCGCTGCCGTCATGCAAGGCGCAAGGCAGATCGAATGTACCATTAATGGTTTGGGTGAGCGCGCCGGCAATGCTGCGCTGGAAGAAATTGTCATGGCGGTGCGCACCCGTAAGGATATCTTTCCGGTGGAGACTCAGATTGATACCACGCAGATTGTCGCTACCTCGCGCCTGGTATCCAGTATCACCGGATTTCCTGTTCAGCCGAACAAGGCCATCGTCGGTGCGAATGCCTTTGCACACGAGTCCGGCATCCATCAGGACGGTGT
>DDNV01000051.1:0-644 GCA_002341315.1 Cellvibrionales bacterium UBA2511 | reverse complement strand
GGCATCCATCAGGACGGTGTGCTGAAGTACCGTGAAACCTATGAAATCATGAAAGCAGAGGATGTGGGCTGGAGTACCAACAGGATTGTACTGGGCAAGTTGTCCGGGCGAGCTGCGTTCTCCTCAAGGTTGGACGCTCTCGGTATTCAGTTCGACAGCAAGACATTGATGAACGAAGCCTTTCTGCGATTTAAGGAATTGGCGGACAAGAAGCGTGAAATTTACGACGAGGATCTGCAGGCACTGGTTTCCGAAATACAGGTCAAGGAAGATGGTATTGAGCATATTATCCTGGGTGATCTGGCGGTAACGACCAAGACCGGGCAGCTACCCAACGCGGCGTTAAGTCTGACCTATAAGGGTGAGCACTATCGCACGTCAGCGGATGGCGATGGCCCGGTGGATGCCGTGTTCAAGGCGATCGAAAAGCTGATCAATAGCCAGGCCGAACTCAAATTGTATCTGGTGAACGCTGTGACCGAGGGAACCGACTCCCAGGGCGAAGTCACTGTGAGGCTGGAAAAGGGGGGGCGTATCGTCAATGGACAGGGGGCCGATACCGATATTCTGGTGGCCAGTGCCAGAGCTTACCTGAATGCACTCAGTGTGCTCGAGAATCCCGATCGACTGCACCCGCAGTTGGG
>DDNV01000020.1 GCA_002341315.1 Cellvibrionales bacterium UBA2511 | reverse complement strand
ATCTTGATCCGGGTATAAAACCGCACGGTATCGGCCGTAACCCCTAAACGCCTGGCCATTTCGATAACTTTCACACAGCCCTCCTCGCAGCTCAGTCTGACTATCGCAGGATTCAGATTAACCCCCGAAGATCTGTTCCTTGCATTCATCTGAGTGGATCATCAGTTCTAACCCTGAGACAAAATCCAAAAAATTTATCCGGCTTTTTGCCACCCTACACCTGTGTCCAAGACACAGGTCAAGCAATTTTCATTCACAGGTATCCGGTTTCTCGTATTCACTATCACACACTCCTCGATCTGTAGCCTGTACGTCGTCAACCGTTCATATTGGCTAGATATCCTATCGCGGCGTTTCTGCATTGAATCGACCCGCACACAACGCCCAAGGTGCGGCTGGACTTATCCATTGTCATAGTAGAGCGGTGTTTCTGACCTTAAGATGACCCGTGTATTACATTGCTGTAATGGCTGTGTAATCCTGTTTACCCTGGCTAGTCGGAACATGCGTTGCTCCCAGCACAAAGCGGGAGAACCGCCAGCAGGGATTTCAAAGGTTCAGGAACCAGGATCCGCAAAGGCGGAACCATTCACGAAACAGGTATCGCGGTTGTTATACCAGCGGGATTACCGGCCTGATCAGGCCGTTTTGGGAGGATGGAAAATACGTGAGGGGAGCCGCGCCAACAGTGGTTCCGGCGCGGTATTGAACAAATCACAGGCGGCGTGATTCATAGTATTTTTATAAAATGAACCGACAGCCCCAACTGTTCCCGGGGCTGAACAGGTTGACCCACAGTGACTGGCCGATAGACAGCCTGAGTCGCAATGACCGGTTAAGCACTTACCGCAGGGTTTGGGCGAATTGCTGCCGACACCCTGGTGACAGGGCATTGTCGAAGCAGTGAGGCTATGCCCGGCCGCCTGTTCACCGTGGTCATTCGGGTTGAGAGAATCGGAAGTGGGCGCTGGGACTGGGAGCGTATGGTCCAGATCCGATATCGAGACGATCGAGCCATGGTTGAGCGCGTTTGCCGACACGGGAAGGTGAACCTGCATATCCTTGGGCAATGCAGCCATCAGTGGTTGCGCAAGCAACCCCCAAATGACCAACATAATACCCAGATAATGAACCATCTCGGCCCCTCTTTATTGACCGTTTTAATCTAGCAGATCCGATATTGCCAGTTCTTGACCTGAATCAATTGTTTGACACCGATGAGTATCTCATCGGTTCCAAAACCAGAACCAGAACCAACGGAGAGGCCAAGAATATAGGGTTAGAATTCAGAACGGCGCACCCGAACTTTATAACCGGGTACGCTACGCTCATCGCTTATGCTTCACCAATGCACTTGCTCTGCTTCCAAAGCAGATAAACCGCCGGCAATACCAACAAGGTCAACACCACGGCACTCAGCATTCCACCCACCATAGGCGCCGCAATCCGACTCATGACTTCCGAGCCGGTACCCGTGCCGTACATAATAGGTAACAGCCCCACGATAATCGCCGCTGCAGTCATCATCACGGGTCTTACCCTTAGGCCGGCACCGTGCAACACCGCGTGGCGCAATGTTTCCTTTCGCGGTTCAACACCTTTCTGCTCACACTCTTCCAGCATATGGCGATAAGCCTGATTGAGGTACACCAGCATGATGACCCCGATTTCTACTGCCACACCTGCCAGCGCGATAAACCCTACGCCGACCGCGACGGAGAAGTTGTAGCCGAGCAGGTACATCAACCAGATTGAGCCCACCATGGCTAACGGCAGAGTTCCCATGATGATCGCGACCTCGGCAAAGTTGCGAAAATTGAAATAGAGCAGCACGATGATAATGGCCAGCGTCAGCGGCACCACATAGGTGAGTTTCTCTTTGGCTCTTAGCATGTATTCGTACTGCCCCGACCAGTTCAGGGAGTAGCCTGCTGGTAGCTCAACCTGATCGGCCACCACGGCCATGGCATTTTTTACATAACTGCCAATATCCACGCCATCGATATCAACAAAGGTCCAGCCATTAAGGCGGGCGTTTTCACTCTTGATAGCAGGCGGCCCGTCTTCCACATAGACACGAGCGACATCCCCCAACGCAATGCGCTGGCCACTGGTCGTGACAATAGGCAGCAGAGCCAGTTGCTCGGGAGAGTTGCGGTAATCTTGTGGGTAACGCAGGTTGACGGGGTAACGTTCCAGTCCTTCAATGGTTTGTGCCACATTCATACCGCCGATGGCGGTGGCCACCACCTGCTGCACATCAGCGACATTAAGGCCATAACGCGCGGCTTTTTCCCGCTGAATATCCACCTTGATATAACGACCACCCACCACGCGTTCTGAATACACTGACGCCGTACCCGGCACATCCTTCAGTACCTGTTCCAACCGCCGCCCTATTTTTTCAATTTCCTTGAGGTCGGGGCCAGCGACCTTGATACCTACCGGGGTTTTTATACCGGTAGCCAGCATGTCGATGCGGGTTTTGATGGGCATCACCCAGGCATTGGTCAGCCCAGGAAACTTCACCAAGGCATCCAGTTCCTTTTTTAACGATTCCGTGGTCATGCCATCGCGCCACTCCTCTCTCGGTTGCAACTGGATAAAGGTTTCAATCATGGTTAGCGGCGCCGGGTCGGTAGCAGTGTCAGCCCGACCGATTTTTCCAAACACACTTTTCACCTCAGGCACCGTGGCAATTAACTTATCCGTTTGTTGCAGGATCTCCCGCGCCTTACCAATGGACAATCCTGGGTAGGTGGTCGGCATGTACATCAAGTCGCCTTCATCCAAGGGCGGAATAAATTCACTGCCGATTTTTGTCACAGGAAAAAAGCCAACTACGGTGATGAGCCCGGCGATTACCAAGGTGGTTTTAGGGTAATTTAAAGCAGCTTTTAGTACTGGCATATAAACCGCAATAAGAGCACGATTGAGCGGGTTTTTGTGCTCTGCCAATACCTTACCGCGAATGAAATACCCCATCAGCACCGGCACCAGTGTTACCGATAGCGCAGCGGAAGCGGCCATGGCGTAGGTTTTGGTGAATGCTAGCGGCGAGAACATCCGGCCTTCCTGGGCTTCCAGAGTGAACACCGGCACAAAACTCACGGTGATGATCAGCAGGCTGAAAAATAGCGCCGGCCCCACCTCGGCAGCGGATTCCGCCACCACCTGCCAGCGGTTTTCGTTGGTAAGTGCTTTCCCTTGCAACACAAGGCGTTCCATATGCTTGTGCATGTTCTCTATCATGACGATGGCGCCGTCGATCATGGCGCCGATGGCAATAGCAATCCCGCCCAACGACATGATATTGGCGTTGAGTCCTTGCGCATGCATGACGATAAATGCGGCAAGAATACCCACTGGTAAACTGACAATTGCCACCAGACTGGAACGAACATGGAACAGGAACACCATGCAGACCAGAGCCACGACAATGAACTCTTCCAGCAACTTGTGCCACAGGTTTTCCACGGCGCGCTCAATCAGGCCGGAACGATCATAGACCGTCACGACTTCCACACCCTCTGGCAACCCGGCTTTAAGCGTTTCCAGCTTGGCTTTGACGCCAGCAATGGTTTTTTGCGCATTCTCGCCAAAACGCATGACCACAATGCCGCCTACTGTTTCACCTTCGCCATTGAGTTCGGCAATGCCCCGGCGCATCTGCGGCCCGACGTCGATGTCCGCCACATCTTTTAACAGTATGGGAGTGCCGTTGACGTTCAGGCCCAAAGGGATATTGGCCAGATCATCACGCCCCTGGATGTAGCCCGATGCGCGCACCATATATTCCGCCTCGGCCATTTCCACCACCGACGCCCCGACCTCCTGGTTACCCCGCTGGATCGCCATTTGGATATGGGACAGCGGGATGTTGAAGGCCCGTAACTTATCCGGGTGAACCCTGACCTGATATTGCTTCACCATGCCACCCAAGGCGGAAACTTCCGACACGCCGGGAACCGTTTGCAGCTCGTATTTCAAGAACCAGTCCTGCAGGCTGCGCAGCTGGCTGAGATCGTGCTGACCGGTGCGGTCCACTAGCGCGTAGAGGTAGACCCAACCCACACCAGTCGCATCCGGTCCCAATTGTGGTCTGGCACTGGGTGGCAGCGTCGGCGCCACCTGCGACAGGTATTC
>DDNV01000085.1:107257-111814 GCA_002341315.1 Cellvibrionales bacterium UBA2511 | reverse complement strand
CAAGTCCACCCGTAGCTACCATTCCTTTACCCTACTTCTAACACCCCTTCAGGCACGCTCCCTATAACAGTCAAGGGCATTTTGACTCTGCAACAATCTTCCTAACCCACCAACCAATTCTCTGATCAACCACGTTCAGTAATACACCGATTCCAACTTACACTGAGACGGTAAGTACCCGCCTATAGTCGCAATCTCTATCGCCGCACTCAGGGCAACTTTACTAGGCTGACTTACATCGATTACAAAACAGGCTGACATAAAAAAACCCGCAATTAGCGGGTTTTTTTTATTGGAGCGAAGAGCCGCTGGTATCAGCTTGCCCGACGACGGCGACGCAGGGCCATCGCAAGGAGGCCGGCTGCAAGCAGGGCCAGTGGAGCCGGCTCGGGAATCTCGTTGCTCTCGAACTGATAGGAGGCAAAGTGATTGTTGACGTCAGTGGCATCCACTCCAGTCAACTGGAACAAGGAACTACCGCTGGCATCAAGAAAATTAAAGTCGTAAATATCACGATTTGAGCAGCAATCTGTCCGTCCAAAAATTGCCATACTGCTCAGATCCATTGCCTCAAGAAATGTAATAGTCAGCGTATCACCTGTTTTTGGGTTGCCTTCATGGAAGACACTGCCGTTGGAAAATACACCATCAGTATTTCCATCAATGGCTTTGTCCGGCGTGGAGGATGCGTTCCAGCTATCGGGCGCTGACGCCGTTGCCGTTAGCGCAACATTCACATTACTCATGTCGAAGGCCTGAAACTCAGCCACCTGCAACCATTCATTAATACTGTTGGAAATCTCAACGCTTTTCACGCCCATCAAACCAGCATTGGCACCGGCCATAAAAGAAACAACTACGGTACAAACGGCAACCTGACTAGCAAAACGACGCAAACGCGATGTGATCTTGGAGTTGAACATACTTCTGGCCTTCTTCAATAATTTAATGAATTACACTGATATACGTAATATGTAAGCAAAATGCAGGCCAATAAAATAATATTCTTTTATATCAAATAGTTATATATATCTACCATAAACAACACGCCGTCATTTAGACTCTGTAAAGAAACCTGACGCAGGCTCGTTGTCACAATCTTTAACCCTGCTGTTATAGAGTGCTAGCTACTCACTTTTTTTACGCCAGACCACACATCTGACTGCGCCACCCCCTGCCCCACATAACCCGTTCAACGACCTACGGACCGCCAAACTGGTAAAAACTGTTCTGGACAAAAGTACCAGATAAAGCACACAGGCCCGACACGCTGGCTTACTTACCTCAGCTGTATTTTCATTGGGTCACTGCAGTAGACGATACTGTTCCCGTGAATCGCTTAGATCGTTAGAATGATGAAAACAATTACAGGGATGACCGTGCATATTTCCTTCAGCAACATCAGGCAGTGGGTAGCAACCCTGTCACTACTGATGCTCACCGGCTTTGGCTCGGCCGAGCCGAATAATTCAGCTGCGGCCAATGCCAATCAGCAAAGTGAAGCACTCAGACTGGCTCAGGCTGTCTATGACAATCCTACCGGCCAGGATGCCAGCTCACAGGTAGTCATGGTGCTGGAAGGTAGCGGTTCGACCAGACAGCGCATGCTGTTCAGCTATGCGCTGGACAAGGGCAACGCCGAGCGGTGGACACTCCTTCGCTTTGTGAAACCGAACGATGTGGCAGGGACCGGACTGCTGACCAAGGATTATCCCGGCGACGAGAGTGACCAATGGCTGTATCTGCCTGCTCTGGAGCGGGTACGTCGCATCGCCTCATCCAGAAAAGGCGGCCGGTTCGTTGGCTCCGATTTCTACTATGAAGATTTATCCGACCGGGAAGTTTCCATGGATCACCACCGGATTATCGGCAAGGACAAGGTCGGCGGTGCCGGCTGCACGCTACTGGAAAGTATTCCGGTCGATAAATCCAACTCGGTTTACAGCAAACGCATTCTCTGTATTCATCCGGGAATTCTCGTTCCCCTGCGCATTGATTACTACGAGAACAACCGGGAGGAACCCACCAAAAGACTCCAGGCCCGAAAAATCAAACGTGTCCAGGGTTACTGGACCATTTTTGATAGTACGATGTACGACCTGCAATCTGGTCGAAGCACCAAGTTAATCACTATTGATATCAAATACGATCAGGGTATTCCCGAGACACTCTTCAGCCAGAGAGGACTGTCTGATGACAGCCGGGAAATACCATTCCGCCCTCAGAGCGAAGACAGCCAGGAAGAATCACATGAAAACAACTGACCGCGGATTAGCGACGCTTTTAGCCACCCTGCTGCTGACCCCTTTTGCGTCTCCAGTCAGCGCTGAGGATTTTGACCT
The DNA here is from genome assembly GCA_002341315.1 of Cellvibrionales bacterium UBA2511. GTDB lineage: Bacteria > Pseudomonadota > Gammaproteobacteria > Pseudomonadales > Porticoccaceae > Porticoccus. The sequence continues at coordinate 109,472 of DDNV01000085.1, read as the reverse complement.
GCTGATTATTGAAGAAGAACCGGAGGAACTGTTGATCCTTGACGATCAAACGGATTTGCCCAATAACAGCGAGACTTCCGGCGACGAACTAATTCTTGATTCCGCTGAAGATGAAAATGGATTGTTTGTAGATGAGGGCGACGGCACTCCCACCGAGCCACCCCGGTTCACGAGCTATACCGCTCAAAAATCAGCGGGGCCCACGGTCAAGCTGAACCGGCTATGGGTCGAGTACGGACACTTTACCCAACAAAGTGCTGACAAGAACCACCAGGGCTACATGCACGGTCTGGCTACCGCCGAATGGTCGCCATCATCGGCGTGGGAATTCCACGCCTCGGTTCGTACAGATGGCTACAGGGAATCCGGCAGGGACGACTGGAGTGATTTCCGCCTCGATTACGATGAAATCTATGCACGCTACAAAACAGCCAGCTCCATCTTCACCGTTGGCACTCAGCGAGTACTATGGGGCAGAATTGATGAGTTCCCACCCACGGATCGTCTGAGCACTCAGGACTTTCGACGATTCGTGATCGATGACCTCGAGGATCGTCGACTCGCCTCTCCCGCTATCCGTATGGAGCATTTTTTTGGCGACAGCAAAATAGACTTTGTGCTTTACCCCCACTTTCGTGAAACACAACTGGCTGACAGGGACAGCATCTGGTACCCGGTCAACAAGCGCACCGGTGAAATTCTCAGCCTGAAAACCACCGCTCTTGCAGAAACCATCGTAAAAAATGTCCCTATCAAGGAAGATGCCCCCGACTCAGAGGGCGGTGCCGGTATCCGTTTCAGCACACTCGGTTCCGGTTTTGACTATGCACTGACTGTGCAAAAAGGGCGTCAGACGGTGCCCTACTTCAGCTATAACCCCGAGCGGAATATTATTGAGGGCCAGTACCCACGCACCTGGATAGTCGGCGGCGACTTCGGCATCGAAGCCCTGGGTGGCACCGTCAAATTCGAGGCGGCCTGGCTGAGCGACACACCCGTCACCCGGGTGGATGGCAGCTATACCACGGTTAAAAGCATCAGCTGGGGCGCAGCGCTGGAACTGTTCCCTGGAGACGGCGATGCCAGACTCAATCTGCAGTTGACGGGCGTCAGACTGCTCAGGGCGCCGAAGGTGATGGACCGCGCGGAAATCTATGCCCTGAATGGTACCTACAACATACCTTTTGCCCAGAATCGTTGGCGAGCCAAATTCCGTTTCAATGTCGGGCTGGATAAAAAAGACATCTACTTCAACCCGGAAATCGCCTATACCGGGTGGGAGGCCCAGGAAGTGTATCTGGAGTTTCACTTCTTTGATGGCAGCCTGGGCACACCGGGCGGATTTTATCAGGACAACGGCATCCTTACTCTGGGCTGGCGAGCAGATTATTGAGCAACCTGGCGTCGGGCCAAATGATCAGGAATTACTGACATCGATAAAGAATTACAGGATTATCGCCAGCAGCTAAGCAATGAGCACCAACCTGTGGCGCTCATTCAGGACGGTATTCTGCTGGTCGTCAACGAACCTTTTGCACAACACGCGGGCTTTGAATCGCCAGCAGAACTGGCATCAACCCCGCTACTGGACTTGCTGGAGGGGCTGACCAAGGAGCAAACCCGGGACTTTCTGGCAAGCGCCAGCAACACGGATAAAAATACCCGCGCCGTTCCCCGAACAAAAGTCACCTTGCGGCGCAATGATGGCACTTGCCTTCCGGCGGAAATTCACGCCCACCAGGTCAATCTGAACGGGGATAAAGTCGTCAAGCTTTACCTGCTGACAGCAGACGACCTGACGCCGTCAAGGCGCATGCTCAGACTGCCCTGGAAGCTGTATTTCTGCCTGTTTGGCCTGTTACTGATCGCGGCATTGCCCAATCTGTTACTCCCCAACCTCAACATCAATAACGCGCCCAGAACCTACCTTCCAGCCGATGCACCCTCTGTTTTAATCGACCAGCAGATACGCGAAACTTTTCCCGATGACGAAGTCATCGTGATGCTGTTTGAAGGTCTGGCAATGTTTTCAGATGACTTCCTGGTGGCCTACCACCAATTGTCCGAGTCGCTGTCTGCACACCCCCTGATCGACAGCGTGATCGGAATCACCCGGCAGGACCATATCAGTGGCTCGGCTGACGGATTTCTGGTCGAGCCACTTGTCAACATCGATACCCTGGCAGATACGTTACCCGCAGAGCGTCGCGAACGA
>DDNV01000085.1:90157-107196 GCA_002341315.1 Cellvibrionales bacterium UBA2511 | reverse complement strand
CAGAGCGTCGCGAACGAGCACTCTCGGACCGGTTTGCCATGAATTCCCTGATCGCGGCTGACGGTTCGGCGATCGCGCTCGTAGTGATTCCCCAGGCATTGGACGACAGCTTTCGCCACCTGGCACTGGAGCAGGAAATTGTCGCGCTGGTTGAGGAAAATCGACTGGACAGTTACCTGACGGCAATGGCCGGCGAAATCGCCACTGATGTGGCGCAGATGCGGGCCATCCTACGCGACAACATGATTTTTATTCCCACCACTGTGTTGGTCGGTTTGATCCTGATCTGGTGGCTATTTCATCGCTGGATGGCCGTCATCATTACCGGTATTGTCACGGGGGCCGTGGTCAGCTCAACCATTGCTTTCTACGTCATCTTCCGGCAACCCTTCAATTCCATTGCAGGTATTATTCCGCCACTGCTGTCAGCGCTCACGATTGCCGCCCTGGTGCATTTTTTCAATGCGCTGCAGTACGCCTCCAAGCGAGGTCTGTCCGGCAACGACAGGGTGCAGTCCGCCCTATCACAAATCCGTCGACCCGCGTTGTTCAGCGCCCTGACAACGTCTGCCGGACTCGCCTCGCTCGGGCTGAGCCCAATTCCGCCCATCAGCACTTTCGGACTCACCGCAGCTGCCGGGGTCTTTCTGATTTATCTGATTGTCATACATCTGCTGCCACCGATCTTCTCCCGCTACGACAACCGGCAATGGCCCCATCATAAAGCCGGGCTCGGGTTGATGGATGTCATGGTGAAAGGGCTTTTCCACACCGGCATTCGCTATCCGATATGGGTGCTGGGTTTTACCCTGATGATCATGGCAGCGACGATCCCGCAGATATTCAAGGTCGATGTAGAAACCAACATTCTCGAGTTTTTCCCTCCCAGCCATTCGCTTCGTCAGGCGACAGAACACATCGAGGAGAAACTCGTCGGCACCACACCGCTGGAAGTGTTCTTCAGTTCTGATCAACCGGACGCGCTGATTACACCGGAGGCACTACGGGACATAAAAGGATTTCAGAACTGGCTGGGCCGACAACCCGAAGTGGACAAGAGCATGTCGGCAGCTGATTTCGTGGAAGAAATGCACTGGGGTTTTCACGAAGAGAACGACCGATTCAGGAAAATCCCGCAGAATGCCGACCTGATCAGCCAGTACCTGTTTATTTATGACGGCACAGATTTGTATGACTTTATCGACCGGGACTTCCGCCGGGCGCGGGTTGCCATCAACGTCAATGTGCACGGTGCAAATGAGATTGGCGACCTGATGGAACGGATTGGCTATTACCTCACGGCAAGCCCGATAGCCGGAGCGGATTGGGAGCTGGCGGGAGCCGGCAGAATGTTCGCCGACCAGGAAGACCTATTGGTCAAAGGCCAGATATACAGTCTTGGCGGGGCCCTCCTACTGATTTTATTACTGATGCTGGGTCTGTGGCGATCCGTTCAGGACACTCTCATTTGTATGATTCCAAACATCTCCCCCATCATCGTTATTTTTATCATCATGGGGTTTCTGGGTATCTGGCTGGACATGGCCACAGCGATGATTGCCAGCGTAGCGGTCGGTATCGCGATTGACGATACCATCCACCTGTACCACGGTTTTATCGACCGCATCAGACAGGGCCACAGCCCTGTCTATGCCCTGGCGCGAACATACAGCCTGGCGGGCCGAGCAGTGATGACAACCACCATCATTCTGTGCGCCCAGTTCAGCTTGCTGATGGCCAGCGCTTTTGTCCCTATGGGACATTTTGGCATACTGACCAGTATCGGCTTGCTCACTGCACTGCTGTTTGACCTACTGCTACTGCCCGCTCTACTGATTACGATCTATCGAACCAGGCGCATTATCAGCTCCAACTAGTTTTTCGCGGTTAACGTTGCCAACAGTTTTTCTGCTTCAGCTCTCTCGGAGAAGTCTTTTTTCTCTGACAACAATCTTTGCAAAGTCTCAATAGCCGCTTCAGTATTCCCCGAAGCGTGGTCAATCATGGCACTGTGGTAATACATCGCCGGACTGCCCTTGCCATCGGCCAGAGCACGCTCGATAGAACGCTGCGCCTTTATCAATTGATTGTTTTTCAATTGCACTATCGCCAGGGTATCGAGTGTTGATGGTGTCCGGTCGCTGAGATCTACAGCCTTCTCGGCATGGCTTAGTGCTTTTTCGGGATCAGAGTCACGCAACAACCAGGCGAGATTGTTCAACACCACAACGCTCTCCGGAGCGTCCTGCAGGGCGGCGTGATACTGTTCAACAGCTTTGTCCTCTTCCCCCTTGCCAACATACAGGCTCGCCAACTCATGCCTGACCGCAACATCTTTCGGATGTTCACTGAGCCAATCCGTCATCATCCCTTCTGCAGTATCTCTATCTCCAGCCAGCCAGTGCTGCTGGGCAAGAAACAACATGTTTCGGCTGGTAGGCGCTTTTGCAAATACTTTTTCCGACAGTTCCAGCGCACGCACCCTGTCTCCACCCTCGAGGGCATAGACTGCCTCCAGCTGCATAACCTCCGCATTTTCCGGCGCCAATCTTTTCAAAATGGTGAGGTTTTCTTCTACCGCCGACTGATCTTTCTCGCGGAGAAATATGCGGGTTAGCTCGACACGCGGCTCGATATAGCCGGGAGATATCTGAAGCGCTTTTTCAAATTCTGCTTTTTCCCGATCGACATCATTCAGACCACGATAGGTCATACCCAGATGATAATACGGCTGGGGCGCATCAGGACGAAGGGCTATCAACTGCTCAAAGGTAGATCTGGCCGCAGAAAAATCGTTTCGAGCAAGCAGTGACAACCCCTTTACATTAAGTACTTCCGGATTATTTTGTGACGCAGGATCCAGCGTGCTGAGAATATTTGGTACCCGCTGCGGCTCACCTTTAGTCAGATAATAACGGGCCAGTACAACCCGGGGCTGGGTCGCTTTTGGGTGGGCCTCCATCGCCCGTTTCAGACTTTCCTCTATACCCTGATCATCTTTTTCCAATTCAGCCAGGGCTGCCAGTTTCATGAGTGTTGGCAGATTATCCGGGAGCACCTCCAGGATTTTCTGGTAGTAACCTCTGGCAGTATCAAGATCATTATCCCGAATAGACAGGAGTGCCAGCTTGTCATTGGCAGTGACATCGTCAGGGGCTACTGTCAGCGCCTGATTAAATGCGGTCTTCGCCTCAGCAGGTTTGTCCTGTGAAAGATAGACCTGCCCACGCAGATTGTGGGGTGCGGCACTATCGGGCATTTTCTGTTCAAAGGCATCTACCGCAGCCAGCGCCCCATCCACATCACCCTCTTTGAGATGGGCCGTTACCAGCAGAATGTCTGCCTGTTCAAACTCCGGATCAAGTTTGAGCGCTGCCTCAATATGCTCAAAACTGCTCGCCACCTGACCACTTGCAAGCAACCCTGCGCCCAGCCTGGCCTGCGCTTCCGGAGAATCGGGCTGCAAAGAAGCCACTTTAGCCAGAAGTGTCAATGCCTCCTCGGTTTTACCCTGCTTTATCAGGGCTCCCGACAGCAGATTGAGTGCATCCACATCCTCGGGGCTTGCCTCGACAACGGCACGCATCAACTCTTCAGCTTCCGCGCCTTCACCCGCTCGCAGTTTCATATTGGCGAGAAGTTTCCTTCCGGGAGCGCTGTCCGGCGCGATGGAAAGGTAGCGATAGGCAAAATCTTCTGCCTGCGCAGAATTACCCAGTTTGTCGTGAGCTGTCGCCAGATAGAATAGCGACATGGGGTAGCGGTCTCCATCCGTTTGCGCCAAGTCAAAAGCCGCCGTGGCAGCCTTCAAATCATCTTCTCGGAGGTGAATTATCCCCTGCACATAATTGGCCGCCGGGCTTTTTGGCGAACGCCTGACCAACACCGCCACATCCTCAGAGGCACCGGCATTGTCCTCCTTTTGCAACCTTACCAGCGCCCGTTTATAGCGGTCTTCAAAGCGATCATCGTCACTGGCCAGCGCTTTTGAGTAGGCAGCTTCTGCAGCATCCAGGTTCAAACTTTGCAGCTCAATATCACCAAGCAGGCTTAACGCCGGGGCGTATTCCGGCGCCTTGTCAAATACATTACCCAGCAAACGCCGGGCTTCAGTCCAGTCACCGTCAGACTGTGTACCTTTCAGCTTGGCCTGGGCCACCAGTGCATAGGGAAGATCAGGGGCTGCTGAAATGGCTTTATCTATCAGTAACGCAGCCTCTTCCTCCTGTCCCCGTGCCAGCAAACCCAGTCCCTGTGATGTGAGCACCATGGAAAGATCAGCACCAGAGAGCGTTTCTACCGACAGTTCCTGCAGAGGTTCAAATTGGTTTTGTGAAAGATGTGCCTGGGCAAGAAGAGGCAATACATCACTATCGGATTGACCCAGTTCATGAGCTGCCTTCAATTCTTTTTCAGCATTGGCGTAGGCTCCTTCGCTGAAATAGTACTCACCCAATAACCATCTTGCCTGCTGGTTGTTGCCATTCTTCTGCAATGCATTTTTCAACTCGATAACGGCAGCATTGTTCCTGCCTTCCGCAAGATAGGCCTCCGCCTTGGCAACCTCCGGATTTCCAGTCATATCACTGGAGCAGGCCAGTACCAGACCTGCCACAATCATCAGAAACCCTACCCGAAAAAATCTGCTCATAGAAAATTCCCTTTGTACCTGCCAGAGGTAACCGCTTGCTTGAAGATGATTAGCATTATTGCAAAAAATAAAACTGCTTATTTGATAATAAAACTCCGTTCAAGGTTAAAGCAAACAGGGTTTGCGGACAAATAGATAGTCGCGGATCTGACAGTAGTCAGATGAAATAAAGCCTGTGGCGTAGAGTGAAGCAAATGGAGTAAACGAGAGAGGCCCATTAAACATTCCAGTCAAAATAGTCGGGTCCAGTCAAAAAAGAACCCGGCAGAAAAGCCAGGCAAAAAAAAGCGGCGACCAGGGGTCACCGCTTTCATACTCACACTTACTTGCAGAATAGATCAGGCAGACAGGCTACCGTTTACTTTTCTGCGACGAACCAGACCCATCAACAACAGGCTGGCTGCCAGCAAGCCCAGAGTAGCGGGCTCAGGGATGTTTTCAGTGGCCAGAATCGCAAACTCGAGCTGGAAGCTGCTGGACTCATTTTCCGCAGTTGTGAAACCAATGCAGTTGTCGCCAGCGGCAGCTGCAGTGCAAGCCTCTTCAGAGAGAGGGCCCAGACCCAGTGCTGCAACGTAGACGTCGTAAGTGAAGCCATCAACCGAGAATGAATCGATCAGGAAGGCCAATACAGAGCCGTTAAAGAGTTGCGCTGTGGCCAAGTCAATCAAGTCACTGGTGAGCGCGAAGATATCACCACAACCAAAACCGTTAAAGGGAACACCAGCCGGGCAGGCACCGGGACTGCCGGGGTTGTTGACTGTTTCAGTAAAGCTCACGCCGAACGTCACTTCCTGAATCTGATCAGAGCCACCACCGTTTGGTGTCAGGACAACATAATCCTGAGCTGCCGTGTTTTGCAGAGACTGGTTGGCGGGGTCAGTAATCACAAAGTTGTTGTGGGTAACGACCGGGCCCAGGGCGAAAGTTGTCGCGTTCACATCCGTCGAAACCTGCAGGCCAGTCGCGCCACTGCCACTGGTCAGGTTATTACTCGGGGTAGTGCTGTCGCCAGCTTCGGGATTGATCACGAGGCTGCTGGGCAGATTGAAGTTGTTGGAAGGAACACCCCAGCTCAGCTTGGTGAAACCGTCGACATCAGAAACGCCAGAGGTAGCACCTTCTTTTACAACACCAGCCGGATTGATTGGCTCTACCCACTCAAATTCCTGGGTATAATCAAAGGAGGTGATCATGGTTGCCGCTGAAGCGCTGCCCACCATTGCAGCACTGAGGCCCAGGCCTATAGCTAACTGCTTTACAAAATTGTTCGTTTTCATTTATTCACTCCTAGAACCTTACAGTTCCATTGTTTGCCGAAAAGATGACTCTGTGTCTACACGTCTTTAGTTTTCTGTTTAGAGGATTATCAGATCAAAACTGATTAACCTTTCCGTAATATTTAGCACAAAGCATGCCAAGACTGGATTATTCTCCCAAAAAACCACTATCCCTCTGATATTAAATGATTTATTAGAAAACTCTTTTTGGGCAGCCAGACAGCCCTTTGAGAAAAATTCGCTGCCTGTAAAGAAACCTGACGGTGCCGGCAAATTTAAAAACAAACGTTCTAGCCCGTTGCTGCACCCTCAACCATTTTATCCATAGCACAAGAAGCATGGGGGACAGAGTGAGAGGCAAACAAAGCTGTCACAGATAGTTTTGACCCCGCCTCGCAGGCGGCCCATAATCCGGCCATGACAGACATAAAAACGATCCTGCAATTGGTCAATGCCGGGCATCGCGCGCCCTCCGCCGACAACTCACAGCCCTGGCATTTCCACTGGAACGGCGAACAGCTGTCATTGCGCTATGATCACGCCAGGGTCGCCGGCCGCACATTCCCCCCCGACAACAGGGCAACACTGTTATCGATTGGCGCCGCCGTGGAGAACATCGTCAACGCTGCGCAACAAAGGGACCTGAAAACGGAAATTCACTGGTGGCCAGAAGGTGAGGCCAACCGGGCCTACTACGCGGCTCTGAGCTTTAAGCCATCACCCGTCAAGCCTATGCTGGAGCGCACCAAACAATATCCATCGATTCGTCATACCAATCGCTTCCCCTACAAGAACACGCCGCTTCCCCGGGATGTTCTGGACAGCCTGGAAGAGCTGTCTGAGAGCAGCGCCAGACTGATAACCATCAATGAACCCGGACAGATCAGACGGGTCGGGCAACTGGTTAAGTCGGCCTCGGAAATTCGCTTTCAGACCAGAGAGGTTCACGAGTGGCTGATGGCCAGCCTGCGCTTTTCCGAAGATAGTGTAAAAGAAGCTGACGGACTGGATTTAAAGACGCTGGCACTACCGCCCGGCGGCTCGTACCTGCTGAAATTTATCGGTGACTGGAACCGTATGAAAATGCTCAACCGCCTGGGCATCTACAAGTTTCTGGCAACAGTGGATTCAGCACCTGTCGCTGGCGCACCGGCACTACTGGCGGTGATTGCCCCGCCGGATGCCACCGGCGCACTTGATGCCGGAATGCTGCTTAACCGAAGCTGGAGCCACCTCAATGGCCAGCATATCGCCGCTCACCCGTACTATGTAATATCTGACCAGCTGGCGAGACTGTCCACCGGCACTGTCCCTTCTGATCTTGTTGGCGCAGCGACAACGCTGGCAAACAATTGCCAGAGCATACTGGGCCTGTCCGAGGGAGAAAGCCTGCACATGCTGCTCAGAGTCGGCTATCCCAAAAAGCAGGCACCCCCCTCCTCGCTGCGATTACCGATCGAAAAGGTTTTCACCGATACCTCTACCCGATAACCAGGGAAAATCGGGCAGCCCTTACCGGATACCGAGCCTTTTTCTGGCAATGAACAAGCCCAGTTTTTGTATCGGGTTGGCATTTCCCCAGGGACGCCAGGTTGTTTTCAGGCAGTTGCGATAGGCATCAAAGTGAAGCCCGTAGGGGGCCGCAAGAATTTTCCCGCGATTGAGTAGAACCTTGAGCGCGTGGGTGGCGGCAACACCGGCACAAAGTTCGCAGGCCATATTGGTTGACGGGCCTTTGTGGGCTGCCAGGTCGACCCTGCTATCATCCACCAGATAGGCAGACTGCAACATGGCAGGTGACAGCCCCAGCAAAAAATGCAGGAGCTGCTCGTTTTCTGACAACCCCTTCATTCTGAAGTATTGCTCGAAGGTCATTTTTCCCGGCATAAAGCAGAGCAGGGCAACCCCCATACCGAGAGGTGCCGCTGTAATAGCCGGGATCCCCTTATCGGCACAGGCAGCGAATACTGCCTGTCTGATGTCCAGAGCAAAAAAATCCAGCCCATCAACATAGAGGTCGACACCGGCGAGAAACTGGTCGAGGTTGTTGAGAGCCACACCCTCAGGAAAGGTCTTTATGTCTAGCTCGGGATTGATAGCCGTGGCCATCTCTGTAAGCACTTCAGCCTTGGCCCTTCCCAGGTTGGGAATGGTCGCTCCGACCTGACGATTAAAATTAGCCAACTCAAAGATATCCATATCAGCCACGTGGAAGCTACCGATGCCCAGCCTGGCCAGGGAAAGCAGATGACTACCGCCTACACCGCCCAATCCAGCAATAGCAATTCGCCTGGCGGACAGTAACTGCTGCTCTGCCTCTGTCACCCACCCCAGATTGCGAGAAAATGCTGCTTGATAATCAAAGGTCTCTGCCAAACCTCGCTCCCCCGACAAAACTCTATCTGCTTATTATCTCTGGCAACAGCTGTCTGGCCGCAGCAACAGGCTATAACTGTCGCCTACCGATTCACAACTGACGTCTGATAACCGCTATTCACCACAGGGTAAATCGCTTCATACAGCCCACGCAAATTGGGCAGCATTCCTTTAATTGCCTTATCGGTCGTTGAGAAATAGGGTGCTCTAAGCCCGTGATAATCCACTTCTCCTCCCACCTTTTCAAAATCAATTCCCGACTTCGCCAGCAAACGGGGCAGAAAGGGTTCCATCATGGCAAATGCCATGGTCATACCCGTGATTTCTGTAAGAGAAGTTGCCGCCAGGTATGCGGCCACTGAAATCAGGGAAAAGGTACGGCGCTCATGAAATGAACAGTCGATTGCATCCACATCACCGAAACGGGTTCGTCCCTCCCCCGCACGCCGCCTGAACGCTCCGTCAACAGCTAGCCTGGAAACCTCACAGATTGTCTCGCGATTGAGATGGAGGCTGTCGAGAAGCTTTCTGTCCAGATTGTCACCACAAAAAGCTTCCATTGGCAGATGCGAAATACCCTTATTACCCGCCGGCACCAACCTTACACAGCCAGCACCCCGATTGGTCGCTTTGTGTCGGATCAGGCAGTGAAACGAGATTTCATCAAAGTCATCCCATTCCTGCTTGGCCGGAAAACGGTCCATCGGCTCATACCTGAACTCTTCGCAATAAACACGGTATCTGATGCTATAGACTTCCGCTTTCTGCTCGGGAGTTGCAGCATATTCAACGGTGAAATAACGTTGAAAATCCTCGGCTATGGACAACATACTTTCGTTCATAATGCTTCCCTGTGACCCTTCTCAGATCAGCTATTTATCCTGCAGCAAACTCTCACTGGTACTTTCTCACCGGCACTCTCTCACTACAACTATCTCAGTACAGTAAAGCACAACATGCTCTTTCCAGCGAAAACCCGCGTCCCGCTTCTCCAACTACCACAAAGAGAGCATGACTCATACGAAAGAACTAATAAATACAGATTAACCCCCCGGAGATTAACACCCATTATGTGAACTGTATCGCTTTCCCGACCCAGAAAAGACGACCTCTCTTAGCGGCTCTACCTAATGAAGCAGATTCCGGCGAAGTTCATCAATCAAGCCAGTTACTGCCGAGTCCAGCAGCTGGTAGGTATTTTCAAAACCCTTGACACTGCCGTAAAAAGGGTCGGGGATTTCCGGTTGCTCAGTCTCCGGGCAAAAAGAGCGAATCAACGCCAGCTTGTATACAAACTCATCAGGGCACATCTGTAGCAGGTCCTGATAATTGTCCTGATCCATTGCCAGGATGTAATCAAATTTTTCAAAATCCCTGGCAACAACCCGCCTGGAACGACCGCGTTTCAGTTTAACGCCAAACATACCGGCTACCTTTCTGGCCCGCTCGTCAGTTCTCTGGCCGGCCATACCGACGTGGGTACCGGCAGAATCCACCTTTGCCACGCGCTGCATGCCATGGACCTTAAGTGCGTGCACCAGAATTCCTTCCGCCAGGGGTGAGCGACAAATGTTATGTCGACACACCATTAATATCGCCACACCCTTCATAGGTATGCCTCGTCAGGCTGGCCGACACTGCCGTTTTTCGCTGGTCTCAGCAGGCTGGCGAAAACATACAGATAGAAAATCCAGCTCACTCTGGCGGAGTCCAGTGGCGAGCCGAACAAACCAAACACCGCGATAGCGATAACACCCGCAGAAAAGGCGACATACAGTGGCAACGTATTCTGTGGCAGGCATGGCACCAGTGCCGCAATGAGGCAGAGCAGCAAAAACAACCCCAACCCGATCCAGCCATTGTCATACCAGGACTGCACGTAAATATTTTTGATATGCCAGGGCAAATGCGCAAAATCATTGTAGAAGAACCAGTAATCAAGTCCTTCGGCAAACCCACCGTTGATGAGCAAATTTTCATTACCAGAACCAAATGTCACGTCGTCCAGTTCCACCACCGTGTCCTTGGAAAAGTTTTTCAGATAGAGGGTCGTAGGCCAGCGGGAGAGCCGTGACCGCTCCCCCACATTGGCTGAATCCAGGGTGGTCGACACCGTGGTGAAATGATTGCCCATGTCCGCAAAGCGTATGGAAGACGCGTGGCAGTTTGCTCGAAAATTACTGGCAAAAATCAGGTTTCTCTCGCAGATAAACACCGCTAGGTGTGCTTTATCCAGCGCCCTGACCCGGAGCTGCAAGGTGTATTCTGTGTCCGGCCGAACGGGAATTCGCTGACCAAAGGCTAGATCTTCACCGGGGCCAAGCCGCAGGTACGCATTGCCATCTTCATTTTCGATGGAAAAGCTGCCGACAGCGCTGACCTTTTCGGGAAAGCGGTAGGCGTAGTCCGCCGGGAATGAACCAACCCCGTTACCCAACAACCTCGCTCGCCAACTACCGGAACCCGCATCCACAACGTTTTGCCAATGACCCAACCGGGAGTCCAGATCGCTGGCCACCGTGTCCATGCGCTCATTGAATTTATACCCACCCAGTGCCACCGCAAAAACGCCCGGCAACATCACCAACAGTACTACCGCCAGAAACTGATTGAAGTATGGCTGCGTCCGGAGCCGGACAAACAGAACCATTGCCAGTACATAAAACAGCAATTGTGCCAGACCAATGGTCAATGCGTGCCCGGCTGAACGGTCCACCCAACGGCTGTCAAAATGGGCACTGATGGCGACAAACAGAAAAAGACTGCCGGCAAGCACCCAGCAAACCACCCCCAGCGCTCTGTGTCGCTGCGCCAGCCAGCCACCGATCAACGCAAAAACAACCAGTCCGGCAAAGGCGGCAAGGGCATAGCTGCCACCGCGTGAAAATGACAGCCAGGCTGCAAGCATCCCCACCATCAACGTGCCGCCGATCAACAGAGAAGGGAAGCCACTCTGCCTGATTCCCGCGCGCCAGCGGCACACCATGGAAAGCACCGCATAAGCAACACAGCCAACAAAGAAACTCACATAGGTTGCGCGGGTAAATCCCACCGTGGCGCAATAGGCCAGTGCGCAAAATGCTACCAGCGCATAGATTTTCACCACCCGCCCGGAACCATGAAATATCCCGTACAGGGTCACCGGCAAAAGCAGCAGCACAATGCCGTCAATCACCTCACCACCGGTGTGCATATCTGAAAAAATGCCAGTGGTGCGATAGGCCGATGCCAGATCAAGCAGCGAATTGACCACGTGATACCAGGCACTCCAGGACAACAGCACACCGAGTGTGCCCCGCTCCCAGAGCACAATAACGCCCAAAACCAACGCTGCTGTACAGAACCCCGCCACCAGACAGTTAACAGACCGGTGGCGGGCACGACTGAACACATTGAGCCAGAGAGGGGTCAACAATAGCGCCCAGAGCATGCCCCTGATCAGTTTGTAGCCATATTCCGGCAAATAATACGGGTTACTGGTGACACTCTCGGGCGGAAACAGGAACACATTCCAGGCCGAAAAACCGGCCAGCACCACCGCACAATAGGCTGCGATGAGCAGCAAAGCACCCTTGCGATGGGCCAAATGCAGATCAAAACGCCCGGACAATAGTGAGAACGCTATTGTCGTCAGCATCAACAGATCCAGCTCATTGAACAGAAATCTGCCCGTATAAGTGGCAAGGTCCAGACTGACCGTCGCAACCGGCAGCACCAGCAACCAGAGGCGCGGGACAAAAAACAGCAACACCAGGTAAACCAGAGCGACAACAACCAAGATGTTCCCCACCAGGGGAAAAGACAGAAACGGATACAGTGCCAGTAGCAATAATGACAAACCTGCCAGTTTGCCAGAGATATTGAGAACGGGATTTTGCCCCGTATTTTTTATTGTCCGGTCAGAGGGCATCTCAGCGTTCCATTTAAACAATGTCGATCATTGGGCAACCGCAGCAGCCTCAAGCAATGCATTGACATACGCCGAGGGGATCGCGTAGCTGATAGCAGAGGGGTTGTGCAGCATGGCTTCTTTTGATTCTTTGACAAACACACTATTGATCACGGCAACGACCCTGCCCGTCTCGACATCGTAAACCGGGCTGCCGCTACTGCCCGGGTAGGCTGTCGCATCGAGCTGGTACACCTCAAAAGGCTGGCGGGCACGTTTGATTTGCGCGGCCGTCAGCGTGGCAGAGGACATGGCAGGCATCACGATAGGCGTTACTGCAGACACAATACCCCGATGCGTGACTGGCTGCAGCCCCAACACCAGCCCAATGGGGAACCCGGTAAAGGCAACCTCTTCACCCTCGCGCAGGGTGCGCGAACTCTCCACCGCCAATGGTGGAAGGGCGGGGCCGGCAATCTCCAGCAGCGCGAGGTCGTGGGCTTCATCTGTTCGAATCAGGTTAGCAGGGTAGACGCGGGAGGCTTTACCTTCACCGCTAAACACCGCCAGCAACTCTTTTTTTTCATTATCGACTGGTTTCTGGATGACATGAAAATTGGTCACCACCTGTCGACCATTGCCCACCACAAAGCCGGTACCGCGAAAAGTCGGCAGTTGCCCCCGACCATCCGGACCCTTGTTCGGGAAGACCGTGCCGATGCCGACCACACTGCCTCTGATCTTGTCGATGGTATCCGGTAACCCCGCCACAGCCTGACCAGTCGGCATCAGCGATAAACTGCACAGCAAAAGCAGATAGCGTAGCAATAACCTCATGAGCTGGAATCCCCGACCGCCCGCATTGAACTTTGGCCACAGGTTACGTGCATTTGATAAAAATCGCTATAATCCGGCATCTTCCGATAAACCGGGACAACTCAACGAACGGATCGCGCCCACCATGTCAGACCTTCTTCACCAACTCATCAGTCATCAGTCCCTACGAACACCTGATGCGATGGCGCTGTATTTCAAGGATCGTCAATTCAGTTACCGTGAGTTGCAACAGCAGGTCGACGCCGTCTCATGCGGCCTGCTATGTGCAGGCCTGAATCGCGGTGAACGGGTAGCAACCTACCTGCCAAAAGTGCCGGAAAATGTCTTCGGCCTGTTTGGTGCCGCCCACGCCGGAGGAGTGTTTGTCCCGGTCAATCCACTGCTCAAGGCCAACCAGGTGGCCTACATTCTGCGCGACTGCAATGTCCGGATACTGATTACCTCGGCACAACGGCTGGAGCAATTGGCTGCGGTACTAGAGGAGTGCCCCGATCTGCGGACTGTGGTGGTTATCGACGACAAACCCCGGCCACCGTCAGTAGCAGCAACGCATTATGCCCTACTCGGCTGGGACAGCTTCCTCAGTAGTCAGTACGGCCAACCGCCCCACCCCCATATCGACAGTGACATGGTGTCCATCCTCTATACCTCAGGCAGCACCGGCAACCCGAAAGGTGTCGTACTCTCCCATAAAAACATGGTCACTGGCGCCAGAAGCGTTGCGACCTATTTAAATAATCACGCGGATGACCGGCTGCTGGCGGCTCTCCCCTTCAGCTTTGATTACGGACTCAGCCAGCTTACCACCGCATTCTCGGTGGGCGCCTCGGTTGCCCTGATGGATTACCTGCTGCCCCGGGACATTATCCGCAGTATTCAGCGCTACAACATCACCGGCCTGGCGGCTGTCCCGCCACTGTGGAACCAGCTGGCACAGCTGGAATGGCCCGGGGAAACTGCCCGCTCACTGCGCTACATCACCAATAGCGGCGGTGCCATGCCGGGGGCCACCACCAACAGACTGAGAGCTGCCCTGCCCGATACAAAGGTTTTTTTGATGTATGGGCTCACCGAAGCATTCCGGTCCACTTTTCTGCCACCGGAGCAAATCGATCAACGCCCTGACTCTATTGGCAAGGCGATTCCCAACGCCGAGGTTCTGGTGGTGCGCCCGGACGGTACCCCCTGCAACGCCGGGGAACCGGGCGAACTGGTCCACCGCGGTTCGCTGGTGGCCATGGGCTATTGGAACGACCCGCAGAAAACCGCTGAGCGCTTCAAGCCAAGTCCCGGCCAACCCAACGGCATCCCTCTGCCCGAAATCGCCGTATGGTCGGGAGATCAGGTGCGCAGGGACGAGAAGGGTTATCTGTATTTCATCAGCCGACTGGATGAAATGATCAAAACCTCCGGTTATCGGGTAAGCCCCTCCGAAGTCGAAGAGGTCGTCTACAACCTTAAGGGTATCAGCCAGGCCGCCGCTCTCGGACTACCTCATCCAATGCTGGGGCAGGCCATTTTGCTGGTAATAACAACACATGGCACAGTAACGGCGTCAGAAGTCCTCCAGCACTGCAAAAAGGAACTGCCCAATTTTATGGTGCCCCAACAAATCGTTATCCTCGGGGAAATGCCTCACAATCAAAATGGCAAAATAGACCGAAAGCAGCTTGCCACTGAATACCGCGACCTTTTCAAGGAGCTTCAGGCGTGAAAAAAGCATTACCGGAACATGTATCGATGAACCAGTTCAAGGTGATAGACAACTGCCTTCAGGTGGGCCAGGTACCACTGGACCAACTCGCCCAGCGAGTGGGGCAAACACCGTTTTATGCCTATGACCGACAGCTCATGACAGAGCGGGTAGCCGCTCTGAGAGCGCAGTTTCCTGAAGATATTCATTTACACTACGCCATCAAATCCAACCCGATGCCCGCCGTTGTTCAACACCTGGCGGGGCTGACTGACGGACTTGATGTAGCGTCCCTGAAGGAGCTTCGCGTGGCACTGGATACGGGCACCAGCCCACGCAATATCAGCTTTGCCGGACCGGGCAAAAGCGATGCCGAACTGAAAGCGGCGGCAGCGGCGGGCATTATTATCAATCTTGAATCCGCCGGGGAAATGGAACGGCTGGCGACCATCTGCAACCAGACCGGGCACCGGGCCAATGTCGCCGTGAGGGTTAACCCCGACTTTGAACTGAAAACCTCCGGCATGAAAATGGCCGGCGGCCCAAAACCGTTCGGCATTGATGCTGAAGAGGTTCCCGCCGTGCTGAAGCGGCTTGGGCAACTCGACCTCGCCTTCCAGGGGTTCCACATTTTCAGTGGCTCGCAGAACCTGCGACCGGACGCCATCATCGAGGCCCAGACAAACACCTTTGCCCTGGCACTGAAACTGGCCGATCACGCCCCGTCGCCTGTCCAGTGGCTGAATATCGGTGGTGGCTTTGGCATTCCCTACTTCCCGGGTGAACAACGACTCGACCTCGCCCCTGTGGCGGATAATCTTGCAACCCTGCTGGCCCGACACAGAGCCGACCTGCCGGAAGCAGAAATTGTTGTTGAGCTGGGCCGCTATCTGGTGGGTGAGGCCGGCGTCTACGTCTGCGAAGTCATCGACCTGAAAAAATCCCGGGGTGAAACCTACGCCGTGACCAATGGCGGGCTGCACCATCATCTCGCCGCATCGGGAAACTTCGGCCAGGTGATCAGAAAAAACTACCCGGTCTGTATCGGCAACCGGGTGGCAGGCGAACAACTGGCACCGGTGAATGTGGTAGGGCCGCTGTGTACCCCACTGGATATCCTCGGGGACAAATACGCACTGCCGCCCGTTCAGATAGGCGATCTGATTGTGGTCTTTCAATCTGGCGCCTACGGTTATACCGCCAGCCCGCACCACTTTCTGAGTCACCCTGAGCCGGTTGAGGTTCTGGTCTGATCGCCCGGCCAACCTCGACTACGGCTCCGGGTGATAAAAAATCTTCACCACTACTCAATTCTGTGCTGAGCTGGCAGAATGCTATCCGGCAGGCTGAACGCCCCGGATTCATGACAAAAATGGAACACCCTCTATGAGTTTGCAAGCGGACATCATTCAAATTATCAATGACGTACTTATGCTCGACGGACAAACCACTGAGTTTGACAGTGACACCGGCCTGCTGGGATCCATACCGGAATTTGACTCTATCGCCGTGGTCTCGCTGGTGACGGCACTGGAGGAAGAATTCGGCTGTGCTTTCGACGATGACGAACTCAATGCCGATGTGTTCGCCACCATCGGCAGTCTCACAAAAGTCGTCGAGCAAAAGCTGGACTGATGACTCCTTCCTGCAGGCTCGAACCCGCGTATATCGCCGGGAGCAGAGGCAAACTGTTCTCGCTCCACTGCGCACCTGCAGCTCGAAATGACCGTGCAGAATGCGTGATTGTCGCCCCCTCCTTTGCCGAGGAAATGAACCGTTGTCGCTATATGCAAACTATGCTGGCGCAGCAACTTGTCGGCCACGGCATCGCCCTGCTATCCGTTGACCCATTCGGTACCGGTGACAGCCAGGGCGAGTTTGTAGAAGCCGACTGGCAGCAGTGGATCAGGGATATCATCACCGCAGCAGACTATGCCGGGCAGCTCGGTTACCGATCTGTCACCCTGCTGGGTATCCGCCTCGGTGCGCTGCTGGCTGCCGCCGCCGCACCCGAAGTGAAAAACCTGCAACGGCTGGTCTTCTGGCAACCGGTCAGCAATGGCAAGATCGCTCTCAATCAGTTTCTGCGTATCAAAATTGCCGCTGCCATTGGCCGCGACGAGGACGGCGGCACCACTGCCCAGTTTGAAGAAGAGCTCAACCGGGGGAACAGTATCCAGGTGGCGGGCTATGATGTTTCTCCTGCGCTTTTCAGGGGAATCCAAACTGCCCATTTCGATCAATACCTGTCACCCGTCAACGCACCAATCAGCTGGTTTACAGTACTGCCCAGTGAAGAGCGGAGCACCCCCT
>DDNV01000085.1:69419-90064 GCA_002341315.1 Cellvibrionales bacterium UBA2511 | reverse complement strand
AGTGAAGAGCGGAGCACCCCCCGCGCCGACCTTAAAACCATCGAACAATGGCGCTCCGAGGGAAAACAGATTGAACATCTGACCAGTATAGGCCCCGCCTTCTGGCAGGCTCACGAACGGACCCTGGCACCCAATCTGGTGAACGAGACCATCAGTCATCTGACCGGGGTACCCCAACATGAATGAGCACGCCGTTGTTTTCCCCTGTGAAGAGGATGCACTGTTGGGCATCGTTCACGCACCGGACCAGGCGGGAACCACCGGCGTGGTCATCATTGTGGCCGGCGGCCCTCAATACCGGGTAGGCGCCCACCGCCAGTTTGTTGTGCTGGGCAGGGAACTGGCTCGACAGGGCATTCCGGTATTGCGCTTCGATCACCGGGGAACCGGTGACAGCGGCGGCGCTTTTCGCGGGTTCCTCGACATGGATGCCGATATTCGGAGTGCCATCGACACGCTCTTCAAACAATGTGGAAACCTGAAGCGCGTGATGCTCTGGGGCGAGTGTGAGTCCGCCTCGGCCGCCGCTTTTTATGCCTACAGGGATCCCAGGGTGGCGGGAATCTTTATGGTCAACCCCTGGATCAGAACAGAGGCAGGGCAAGCCAAAACCTACCTCAAACACTACTACTGGAACCGGCTGAGAGACCCCCATTTCTGGCAGAAAATCCGGGCCGGCCAGTTTTCGCTGATGCGCTCACTGAAAGCCTGGTTACAACTGCTCAGGCATGTCGCCCAAAACGCCTTCAAACGCAACGGCGACTCGAAAAAAGCCTCAGACACAGAAGAGCTGACGTCGCTGCCCTTGCCCGAACGCTTAACCAAAAGTCTACAACGCTTTCCGGGAAAGACGTATATCCTGACCAGTGGCAACGACTACATTGCCCAGGAATTCAAAGACTTCACGTATAGCTCAGCTATCTGGAAAAGCTCCGGGCTGCAGGAGAAAATCTTTTTTAATGACATGGCCGATGCCGACCATACCTTTTCCCGGACGGTCTGGCGTACGGAACTGTTCGAGCAAACAGCACAATGGCTGAAAGACCATTTGACCGGTCAGCCCGATCAAATGTCTGAGAACACCAACAACAACCACTGACCAACTACTGAATAATGGTTGCTATTGCCACCCCGCCAAACTCGAATAAATGGACCGCAAACAAAATGGAGCTTACACCATGACTACCAGCAACCTGCCGCCGCTGCTCAATCACTTCCTGGCGGGTTGGTCCTGCGCTGCATCATCAGCATCCAGCCCAAAAAATTCGCTGGTCAGAATGGTGACAGCGGCCAATAGCTCACTGCCAAATATTTCAGTCGAAAACGGCACATCGGCCTGTGCCAGCAGCGATGCGCTTTACCAAACAGATAACGGGTCCAGTTTTGCCATGATTGGACAACCGCAGTGGACCGAGGAACACTTCGCCAGCACAGCCCGCGAGGAGGGTCATGGCGCGGCACTGGCGCTGGCTTATGCCGAATACGGCAGCCGCTTTTTACAGGCAGTACAAGGGCGGTTCGCCTTCGCGGTTATCGATACCTCGGCGGATACGGTGATGCTGGGTACCGACCGGATGGGGCGTTACCCGCTTTATTACACCGAGATCGACAACGGACTGGTTTTCGGTTCGTCGGCATCCATTATACTTGCCAATACAACCCCGACTGACGAGGCAGCACAGGCGACATTGCAAGCCCAGGGCCTGTATGACTACGTCTATTTTCACATGGTGCCAAGCCCACATTCGATATTTGATCGACTGAAAAAATTACCTGCCGGACACCTGCTGCTTTACTCGGACAACCAGTGCGTCGTCAGCAATTACTTTCGGCCCGACTTCAAGGAGCAATCGCCGGATGGATTTACCAGCCTCGGGGCAGAGCTCAAGACACAGTTAAAAGATGCCGTTGAACGGTGCATCAAGCCCGACGTAAAAGTGGGGGCATTTCTCAGCGGCGGGCTGGACAGCTCCTCAGTCGCCGGCATGCTGGCTGAAATCTGTCCGAATAATGCCCATGCATTCTCGATCGGCTTTTCAGCCAAGGGTTACGATGAGATGGCCTACGCGCGCCTCACGGCAAAACACTTCGGCATTCAGCTCCACGAATACTATGTCACGCCGGAAGATGTGGTGAAGGCCCTGCCAATGGTCGCCGCCAGTTATGACGAACCGTTCGGCAACTCCTCTGCCCTGCCCGCTTACTTCTGCGCGAAACTGGCCGCCGAAAACGGTATCCAGTGCCTGCTTGCCGGCGACGGTGGCGACGAGCTGTTTGGTGGCAACGAACGCTATATCAAGCAACGGGTATTTGAAAACTACCAGAAATTTCCCGCAGGACTGCGGCACACATTCATTGAACCGCTCATCAATGCCCTGCCCAATGCCATACCACTGGCCGGCAAGGCAAAAAGCTATCTCCAGCAGGCCAATATCCCGCTACCCGATCGCCTGCAAAGTTATAACTTCCTGCACCGTCATGCCGCAAATGACATTTTCAACGATGAATTTCTGGCGACAGTCGACACCCAAGCGCCGCTCCAGTTACTGAGAGAAACTTACCATCGGGCGACTGACACCAGCACGCTCAATAAAATGCTGTATCTGGACTGGCAATACACCCTGGCGGATAACGACCTCAGAAAGGTCAGTCACATGTGTGAACTGGCTGGCGTGGATGTCGCTTATCCCATGCTGGATGACGGTCTGATTGACCTGTCATGTCGGGTACCCAGTGACTGGAAGATCAAAGGCAACGACCTGCGCCATTTTTACAAGGCCGCACTGAAGGGTTGGCTCCACGACGACACCATCAACAAGAACAAACAGGGCTTCGGCCTGCCGTTTGGGGTATGGATGGAAACCCATAAACCGCTTCAGGAAATGGCCTATGACCATCTACTGAATCTGAAAAAACGCCAGTTTTTCAAACCCGCGTTTATTGACCAGACCATAGACCTGCACAGAAATCAGCATGCTGCCTATTACGGGGAACTGATCTGGATTCTGATGGTGCTGGAAATGTGGTTGGCCCAGCATCAATAACAGGCCATCCACTATTCTTCTAACCGGGATCCCCAAGGTAATTTATTGGCAATAAGGATATTCATACCCCCCTCGGTATAACAACTTCAGTCCAGCCAAGTTATTATATCCGAGGGACGATTTCCCACGATACTTGGACTGGCATTTGAATTCCCCGAAGGTTACACCCTTCTTGTCCTGAGCCACGCCCTTGGCGAATACAACTGGTGACGAGGCAGACGCGACACCTCACACGATCCAAGAGAAGCGTGTAAATGTTATTCAACTCTTTTGAATTCCTGATTTTTTTCTTGCCGGCGACACTGGCTCTGTTTTTTCTCAGCGCTCGCTATCTCGGCAACGAGGCCGCTATAGGGGTTCTTGTTCTCTGTTCCCTAGGTTTCTACTCATGGTGGAACCCCGTTTACCTGTTACTAATTCTGTTCTCCATGGCGTTCAATTTTCAGGTAGGCAAACGCCTCGGTCGTCGCAGTCACAAGGGCCTGCTTACCTTCGGTATCACGTTAAATCTTGGTCTCCTCGCCTACTACAAATATGCCAATTTTTTTGTATCCAATGTGAGCACCCTGCTCGACACCCACTGGTCACTAAGTGATATTTTACTGCCTCTGGCGATCTCCTTTTTCACGTTTCAACAAATAGCTTACCTGGTAGATTCTCACCGAGGCATTACCCGAGAATACAAATTTTTGCATTACGCGCTTTTTGTTTCCTTCTTTCCACAGTTAATCGCAGGTCCAATCGTCCACCATCGAGATATGCTGCCGCAATTCATGCGCACAACCCGCTTTTGCTTGGATTCGAATCATTTCGCGATCGGGTTGAGCATTTTTGCCATTGGGTTATTCAAGAAAACGGTACTGGCCGATGGAGTTGCTCCCTATGCTAACCCGGTATTCAATGCCGTAGACAACGGACAGACTGTCGATTTTTTTACTGCCTGGGGAGGCGCCCTCGCATACAGCTTCCAGCTCTACTTTGACTTTTCAGGCTATTCGGACATGGCTATAGGTCTGGCTCGCATGTTCGGCATTGTATTACCACTAAATTTCTACTCTCCCTACAAAGCCGCCAGTATTACCGAATTCTGGCGACGTTGGCATATCACCCTGTCTCATTTTCTTCGCGACTATGTCTATATCGCATTAGGTGGCAACCGACGTGGCAGGACACGGCGCTTCACCAATCTGATGACGACCATGCTACTGGGCGGTTTGTGGCACGGTGCTGGCTGGAACTTTATTATATGGGGCGGACTGCATGGCCTGTACCTCATTCTCCATCAGATATGGCAAGCTTTGTTGTCGAAGCTATCCCTGAAAACTTCTGGCTCTGTATACTCCGCACTCGCCTGGCTAGTGACCATGCTCTGCGTTGTGGTGGGCTGGGTATTCTTCCGTGCAACCACCTTTGAAGGGGCCATTGGTCTGCTGCAGAGTATGACCGGATTGCACGGTTTTACACTTCCCCAGGGCATAATGGCACGCCTCGGCGACGCAGGGATATTCCTTCAGTCTCTCGGCATGCAAGTCGCTCTCGGTGGCGGTCAGGATTTCGTGCTCACTTGGCTGTGGATCACGGTCCTGCTGATCATTGTTCTGGTGATGCCCAATGTCCAAGACATGTTCAACTGGGTCAGGTGCTCACTGCGTGACCAGCACTTTGACACCACTGATAGCGTGTGGCCAATGCTCTCCCGGGTTCGCAAACTGCAATGGAAAGCGAGCATGGGCTGGGCAACAGCCGGCGCAGCCTGCCTTGCACTAGGGTTCCTCACCCTGTTTCAGGTAAGCGAATTTCTATACTTCCAGTTCTAGGAGACAAGGCATGGCTTATTTAAATCGCTTTTTCTTTTGTACTCTTGCCATCATTGTAATAGTCTCCGCGGCAAACTGGTTTATCGACCCCTTCGGCATGTACTGGTCTCCGGTAGTTGCCGGGATTAACAGCACCAAACCGGCCTCGGGAGATCGGGTTAGGGTAATCAAGGCATACAGGGGGCCAGAATTCACGCCTCAGGTGCTGATTGTTGGAAACTCCCGAGCTGAAATGGCTCTGCACCCCGAACACGCCTCCTTTGACAATGCCAGGGTTTACAATCAGGCCATGCCTGGCGCAGGAATTCGTCTACAAACCGACTATGCACGCAACACTATTGACTCTACACCCGGTCTGAAACGCGTAATTATGAGCGTAGACTACCTGGATTTTCTAGTGCGCCGCGCTCGGTTTTCCGAGCCTCAGACCAAAGAAGCAGCACCGAACTACCTGTTCAGGCTGCCTTTATACACACCTGGGTGGTCTGGTCGTATGGGGCGACTGCGCGAAAAGTCCGCCCTGCTATTTTCACTTGATGGCTTGATCGCCAGCGTACGTACGATCTTTCAACAGGGCGCGGCCGTAAACAGCATCGGTCCGAGCGGCTTCAATGATCCGGCAAGTTACATCAACATACTGCGACATGAGGGCATCAATGCATTGTTCATACAAAAGTTGCAAGAGCTCGACAGAAACATGAGAAATCGCGATCTCACCACTATCGAACCTAATACCGGACGGCGCTCGCCTCAATACACCATTCTTGCCGATTTTCTTGCCGACCTTTCCGAGCAGAATATTCAGGTGCAGTTATTTATCAGCCCATACCATGTCAGCTATCTGCACCTACTTGATGACTTAGGTATGACCGAAGATTTTATCGCATGGAAACACGAGTTGCTGGAGGTGGTTGAAGAGAACAGAGCAAACGTTAATTTGTGGGATTTCAGTGGTCCATCCAACTTCATTCAAGAACCTGTACCGGTTGGCTCAAATCGCGCCATGCAGTGGTACTGGGAACCCGCTCACTACCGCAGCAACTTGGGAGACAAAATATTGGAATCTCTGGCAACAGGTGAGGCTACATCACAGTTCGGAACCCGTCTCACAAGGGATGTTATCGAAACAGTTACTGACGCACACTATTCACTATTGAGCAATACCCGGGACGATTGGCAGGCGCTTCAGCAATCACTGAATATCCACATAGAGGGGTTATCAGAAAGCCAGTAGAGCTGGGTAGCACTAAAGTAGAGCTGAAGACGGAGTGAGTAGATTTCTACCGCGCACTCAGTTAAAACGATCAAACAATCATGAAATCACTGACAGGGATCGCCAGCTGCGCTGGGTGAGCAATTCCCGCGGCCATATACGAGTGAAGATCCGGGGCAGGTAGCACCCAGATGCATAGAGGTCACGACGGGTCTGCGAGGTTAAAAATGCTCCAGAGTGGTTACAATCATCCTCTCCGGCATAGAGTATTGTTGCACCACAGAGCTCTGGCACCTGCCTTAGATAGGATAGATGGGGGCTTATCTCAGCAAGCGCCGGATCCAGAAACCAGCTAGTGCTTTGGACTCCAAGAAAAGACGGGTTGGCCACCAGAAAATCTGCCAGGTTTTCATAGGTCTCAATCCAGCCCTCGGGATTAAAACCTGAAGTAAAATCCGGGTGCATATGCAGCTCAAGAAAAGGTTTGATACCACGGCAACGAGCAATCGCCTGGCTAAATTTAGCGGCTTGGCGTAAGCCACCCTTGAAGAGCAGACTCCGGGAAATGCCAGAGAAGGGCGTCGCAAACTCTGCGCCACAGGGAATAAGGCGATGGCACAGAATCGCAAGGTCCTTGCGAAAAGAATCATTCTCGAAAGTGAAATAACTATCCGGCTTATCGGTGAGCAGACTCCCTATCCTCTGCAGTTGCTGCTCATATAGAAAATAGAATTTCTGAGGTAAAACCCAGTAAGCACCGGCACTAGTGAAGGTAAAATCTGCCAATAAGTTACGACAAAGACTCTTGTTCAGATCTACAGCCGCAGATGGATCATATCGGGCAACTGACTGTTCCACTGCCAACAGTTCTGCTGGAAGCACGGCATAACCATTACTAGCCACTTCACCGGGAACAGTGGCAAGTCGATAATATGAGTGAGGTGAAATGATGGGCATTCGGATCAACCTGCCTGGTAATGACTGCTTAATAAACTCAATATTATCATGAGACAGAAGTACCAATGACTGGCTTTGCCTGAAACTATCCTGAAGTTGGAGGAGTGCGCCATCAGGCAGAGGAACAATTCTACTTCCTATTTACAGGAGGCTGACAGCGAGCTTCTGCAAGATGTTTTGTCAGGTTTAACATTGAAAAAACAGACCTCGGTGGCTATTTTCTCGCTGTGACCGGCAAACAACTAGGCAAATCATATATCTCTATGACTTGGACTTCGCAAGACAACAGAAGACCATGAAACCTTCGCTTGCCCGAAGATCTAGTTTCTTTACACTTTTTGGCATTAGTGAACTGTTAAAAATTTTACATTAAAGGTCATAATTTTCTGTATTGATCGGAACCACTCTGAGATTTAACCACTTTGGCTTCATAACACGCCGGTAAGCCCTCTTTAATATACCGTTTAGAAAGCATTTATCGATCAGCGGGCCTATTTTACTTCTCTCATACTTCAAGTAATATTTTTTTAGTTTTTTGTAGAATTCAATATTACCTGTCTCATCAGCCAGAAGGAGCAAATCTATTACGGTAGACTTTAATGACTCGGTAGTAGGCTGAAGCTTATTTAATTGACTCATCTGAAGTTTTGGTAGCGATTTGACCTCGCTATTTAACAGGAATACTGCTGCCATGGTTCGTATACACTTAGAACACTGCCCACAGTTTTTATCAATGTTTTTCCAGCATACCTGAAGGTTTTCAGCTACATCGGGGGATTCCAGAATTGTTTTTGTCTTCTGGGTACGACTGTATCCGGAACCGTGATGGATCACTTTGGTTGACTCCGTGCTCCACATCGGGTCAGTTAGTGGGTGAGAACCCCAGGGGAACAGGTTGTCATACGTATGCGATGAGGCAACATAAAGACGGTTCATACCCAGATTTTCACCTGCAGAAGAGATTAATAGTCCATGGGCAAAACTCCAGCCGATCTCCTTTTCCTCTGTCCAGTCCCGGGCATTGGTATCCACCGGTATCAATTCTTTACCACAGCTTTCAGCAAACGCTGTCTGGTTCTCAATACGGCGATTCCAGGCTGAATCATCATCGCCCATATCGAATCCGCGCAGCATAACAAGATGAGTGATTTCGTCACGTTTGGCGATAAGGGTAAAGGAGCTATCAACCCCCGCAGAAAAAAAACTTCCAATATGAGTGAACTGCTTATCGTGATCGCTCAACTCACAGTTCAATGCGATTTTTTTAAGCTTGGGATTCCACTTGGCATATATCGTTTGTAATTCACTGAGCCGATCATAAAAAACCCGGGACACAGCCACACCCGCATCAACCTCTATATCCCGCTGGGAAACCATCGCCTCCAGCAGAGAAATACCAATAAACCATTCAGCATTTATGTATAAGGAGAATTTATCTGGAACTTTAAAAAAAATTAAATCACCATCAACATCAGCAGATAAAATATTAAACCCACCTTCCTGCTTTGTGTTGATATTACTTATGAGTAATTTTTTGTTCATTTGAATAGCTCCTGATAAAACTCTATAAGCACAATGCAGCTACCATAAGTAGGGAAACTTCTGCTCTGCTCGCCATCTCACCCCCTCTGGCATCAACTTCTTTGTCAAAGACCAGAGAACTGAAAAGACACGAACAAAAAATATATTAAAGCCATATTTTTTTATTAGTGCACTTTTTATTTCAAGATCAAGATTGCTCTTATCCGCACTTGAAAATAACCCGACCATTGAACCCAGTCGTATTTTTTTATAGAAATCGAAATCAAAATTATTTTTTAATAATGTCATTCTATCGATGCTTTCCAGGGCAAGCTGTGTTCTTCTACATTTAAAACAATAACCACAGTTTTTTATGGGGACCGCCTTTTCTATGCATACATATATTTCATTGCTGAACAGGTCTCTGGATGAAATAAATTCAAGTTTTTCTATTCTTCCAGCCTCATCCCCAATGGAGAAAAAACGGACTCTCTCGGTATTGAGTAATGGCAGAAGATAGGGGTCCATAATTGACATGTCGTAGTGTTCGAACACCCCCAAGTCTTCAGGCGCATAACTGGAAGAGTAATCATATCTGGAAATACCCTGCTGCAATAACAGCGCACAGGCAATATTGCCTATTACGTCACGCTGCTGAAAGCGCTCTCTGAAGACACCGTCAATATTGCTATCGACGGCTATCAGGGGTTTACCCATGGTACGCAAGGCACTTTCCGCAACAGCGAATCTTTGCGCAAAAACTTCTTCAACGTTGTCTTTGCCATGCTGCCCTGTATTTGCGAACAAATAATAGGCATAAGGGGTACCATTATCCGCAGCTTGCAGGGCTGTATACCAGCTATCCACACCACCACTAAACCCCGTTGCTGAAGCTTCCGCTGACTCTGGCCAGAATGACTCCGGATTGAGTACTTCAATATCAATCTCATGCAAACGGGGGCACAACGCGAGAAACATTTTTTGTATATCTTGTGTCACGGCATTAGCCAGTTGGCTGGACACCTTGCCTTCGATCCTGAGATTCAAACCTCGCTCCATGGCGAGCCAGGTATAGAGAATGAAAAAAGCATCCACGGATTCAGTGTCGATCATGGGTTGAAACTGTTTGTCCAACTCAAACCAAAGCGCCTCACAGCCCTCCACGACAGCCAGCACCCGTATTTTTTGACCTGTCTGGGTTAAAGTGCTTCCTTTCAAACATATTTCAGTCATGTACACACTCTACCCTGTTATCCATTTAGCGCGTTGCGTGAGGGTAGCCTCGTAATAGTGAAATCGTTGTAGTCCGGATAAATATTCAACTCAAGAATAACCGGCCCTGCCACAGAAAAGGCAATATCAACGCCTGCGAACCTGATGCCGGGGAAGACGTGCAGTGAGTTTTTTGCCAGCTCGACCGCCTCCGTAAACATGGGCATCCGGGTACCGGCCAGCCTGGTTAAACTGTCCGGGTGTTTTTCATAAAATACCCTAGGCTGATACTTGGTGTACCCCGCTTTGGCAATTCCGGTGGCCACATCAATGGGAAACAAGATGCCACCGGCCGAGGTGTTGTCGACAATCGTGCCCGGGCGGCCCGCCCTTAAAAAGGCCAGCAGACAATCGATAGTCCCGTCGCGCTTTTTAAGTACCCCTATCCTAAGTGTATTAACGCTGGATTGATTGATTGCCGCATAATCCTGGTGTTGCTCAAGGTATTTTTCGATCAGTACACCACCCGCTTCTGTTTTGTCGATACTTGAAACAAAGCTGTCTGTCTCCAGCCAGGCTCCGGTTTCAAGATCTTTGACCTGTCCCGCTGAATGATACTCGATCGCCCGAAAACCCTGACCGCCCCAGGATTCAATCAGCTTGAAACAGATTCTTGTTTTACCCTGCTGTTTTTCCAGCAGAGCCTTCAGGTCGGCTGCAGTCCTCAGCGATGAACCATCAATGGCCAAACCGTCTAGAGGGTCATAATGACCGAGCAATTCCGGGGTCGGCTGTCCATAGGCCGTCAGTACCGCTTTTTCTATCACCTTGTTTTGTGAACTCTTATGGTAAAGACGGTTATTGAGACGGTAAACCTGCCTCTTATAACCAGCCGTGCTCAGATAACCCAGCACATTGCGGAGTGGGAAGTCCTGCCTGTACATTTGTGCCAAGAGATAAAAACCTGGACCAAGGCGGGAACGGATAAACAACAGGAGCATTTCCGTCAGCTGTCGCACAACACTTTTATTGCCCGGTTGCGCTGATAGCGTCAGAATAGTACTGAGATATTTTTTTATTTTTTCCATTGTTCTTCAAATCATCCTGTTTTCAGCCATTTGAAAAAAGACCGCTTCAGCTCAAGCAAACCGGACAGTTCCGCCTCAAACTCCAGATCTGAAACATGCTCGCCATCCAGAATCCGGGGCAACGCATAAATCTCGGCGCCCCTGCCGACCAACCCCGGTGCAGTGGTTGTGGCTGAGGCAATACCGATTTTTTTCAGGTCTGGCCAGATTGCCCGGTCATAGACGCCACTGGGGTAACAGAAGTGTTGCAGTGGCTGTTCTGTCAGAGATTCCAGTCGCGTACGATTATCCTCTACCTCCTCTTCAATACAGAAGTGTCCCGCTTTCGAGATTCGGTGGCGATGGGTATGCAGCTGAATATCCAGGCCGCGCCGGGACATTTCCTGCACCTGTGGGGGCGAGGCAAGGTGAAACCACTTCTCTGAGCAAATCTGCTCCCGGTCAAAGCCCAATTGGGCTGCCACCTGCCAGAGAAAAGCCTGCCGCTCATCTCCACCGGGCAACTGTTCGAGATGGCACTGCAGTGTTGTGGCAAGGTCTGATCGTTGGTCACTTTCTGCCAGGTCATAAACCTGGTCACCGGGGATGCCGAGATCGGCAAGACTTACTCTCGTCAGGTCTGTCCTTGAGACCAGATAATGCAGCACAACATTCGCCACCGGCCACTGTTTTTCACTGTAGTAAGTGGTGACATACAAGGTTGCAGGGAATTGATGCCTTTCCAGCTCGGGGAGCATATGCAGGTAAGTGCCATACCAGCCATCATCAATGGTCAGCACCACCGTATTGGCTGGTAGTGTATTGTTTTCCCGGCGGGTCAATGCCTCAGTCAGGCTCAATACCGGATAGCCAAGGGCCCGGATTTTCTCCATTCTTGCGACAAATTTACCGGCACTCATAAAAAGATAATTGCCATAATGGCCCTGGCCCAGCCAGATTCCATGGTAGGCAAGTATTCGCAAATCACCGGCTGTCATCCGGCGGCACAGGGCAAACAGCCCCGTATACTTCGCCAAATGAAATATCCACTGTTTCATTTCTGACATTTACCCTGCACTCTGGCAGTATTAGCAGTCAAAGTGACTGTCGGCCGGATTACTGACAAAAACCCTTTTACAGGCAGAGGCGCCGTATAATTAATGCGCACTTTATCACCTACTGGAAGCTTACACTCGCGGGTGTTTGGCTTGCTATGGCTCTTTACAGGTTTCCCATGCACAAGTTGACTAAAGTAACGTTGCCCCACTATTTTGCTCTATCCCTGTTTTCGGTGTTTTTGCTATACAGCACGTCAGTTTTTGCAGCGGCTGTCGGCCATGCTCCCTGGGTAGGCGATACGCTCAAAGGCGCACCCTGTGAGGGCGGTCTGGAAAATTTTGGCCCGTTTGACTACTTATTGCGCAACCAGTTACCCGGGCAGCTCAACATTGTGGAAAAGCATCACTTTAATCCGGAAGTAGAACAGCTGATCAAGGGACAAACCAGTGTCTCGCCTCTTGGGGATATCGGTTACACCCTGAGGGCCTGGCCAAACCATCACCGGGCCCTGTACAGCGCTATTCGCTACCGCATCAATACATGGCCTGATGGCCATCCATCACGCTACACTCCGGCAGAGTGCTATCTACAGCGGGCCATTAAGTTCAGCCCCAATGATGCAACTACCCACATGTTGTACGGTATTCTCCTTCACCAGACCGGCCATCAGCAAAAGGCACTTGAGCTGTATGAAAAGGCCATTGAGCTTAACCCCCACAATCCACAGATTCAGTACAACCTGGCGCTCTTGCTGGCGGATCTCAAAAAATATCCCGAAGCCAGAACCTATGCCACCAGTCTCTACAAAAGGGGATTCCCACTTCCCGGCCTCAGAGACAAACTGAAAGCGGCCGGGCAGTGGTCGTCGGGCGACAATCAGTAAACCTCAAGCCGGGTTCCTGAACATTGCCAGTAAACGCACCATAAATCGCAATGGCGTCTGATCCCAAGGGGTAAATCTCGGCATCTGCCAACGATCGCTTGACTCACTGGCAACCCCCCACTGGGTGGAGACCGCGCCTTCAAAACCGATGGATTTTACAAAATCGCGATGCTCCAACCGGTAGTCGATCTCTGGCCGACCATTGGGGTAGGCAAAATAGCGAACCGGTTTGTCCACCAATGTTTCCAGTACATTTTTTGAGGCCTGAATTTCCTGCCGGGCATCGGCAAGTTTTAGCATGGCCAGGATGGGATGGGTCCTGGTGTGGGCACCAATCTCGATACCGGCATCGCTCAACTGCTTCACCTGATCATTGGTCAGCATCATATTTTCCGGCAAAGGCCCCACCATAGACTCAATAACACGAATGGCCTCGGTGCGCTTTTCCGGTGGCCAATGCTTGATTTCACGAATAATCTGACCCGCTGCCTGTCTGCGGTGGTGGAAATCGGCCATATCGTAGGTGGCCAGACCCAGCGAGCGCAGATCAAACTCGTCACTGTCGGCAATTCGCAATGCCTCGATCACCGCGTCGTTCCACATCAGGCCACCATTGAGGAAGCCCGTGGAAATAAATACGGTGGCGGGTATGCTCCAACGTTGCAGTACCGGTAACGCACATTCTGCGTTATTGGCATACCCGTCGTCGAAGGTCACGCAAACAGCTCTTTCCGGCAGATCATTGCTGTCCAGCCTGGCAATGGCATCAGACAGCGAAAGCGGATTGAAGTAGCGGGCGAGCAGCTCCATATGCCAATCGAACGTCGCCACTGTCGGCTCGGAACTACGCATGTAATCACGCTCAGGCAACACTCGATGGTAAGTGAGAATGCAAACCCGTTGTTTATTTTTTGTCTGCAGCACAAGGGGCAGTGTTCTGGCAACTGCGCTGTACAGCAGATGGTTCATTTATTAATCCTCGGACGTTTGCTCCAAGCCAAGGATTCTGACAGTGTGCGAGGCCGCTAACAACTGTCGGTATTTTTTACGTTTTTGGCCGAATGCATAACGGTGAAAAAGGCTTGTCAGGATGCTTTACATCCTCAGAACACCGGCCTGTTTTCAGCTTAGACCAGGCCAGCCCGACATGGACAAAGAATATCTTATTTGGCGGAGTGTTCTTCAGACAGTCGAATATAAGATAGACTTGCAGTCCGTTATAAAATCGCCTGCCAAACCAAGGGTTTATTCGACCTGATGACTATCACTACTCGCACAGCCATTGGATTCAGTATCACCGGCAGGTATCTGACGCTCTCCTTTCAGTTTGTCTCAACCATGATCCTGGCCCGGCTGCTGACGCCGGAAGAGATTGGTATTTTCAGTGCGGGCTTTGCCATTGTGGCGCTGGCCCAACTATTTCGCGACTTTGGCCTGAATCAGTACATTATTCAGGAAAAAGAATTGAATGAGACGAAAATCAGAACAACCTTCACGCTCAACCTGTTGATGTCCTGGACGCTGGGGACTTTGCTGTTTTTCGCGGCGGGCCTGATAGCCAATTTTTTTCAGGAAGAAGGCATAGAAACGCTGATCAGAATTCTCTCCTTCAACTTTTTTATCATCCCCTTTGGGACTATCACCCTGGCATTGCTACGCAAGAAAATGCGCTTTCATATCACTGCAGCTATTGGCCTGACCGCAACCCTGTTGGGCATCTGCGTGTCCCTGGCAACGGCCTACACCGGTTCCGGCTATCTCTGTCTCGCCTATGGCGCGATCACCGAGACCTCCAGCATTGTACTTCTGTCAGTTTTCTTTCGGCCCAGGGACGTGAGTCTTATCCCCACCCTGGAAGGTGCCAAAAATATATTCAGGTTCGGCTCCATTGTGGGCGCGGGCAACATCATCAACCAGTTTGCCACCAGTATCACTGATGCCCTGATCGCCCGAATGCTCGGGCTCGCGCAGCTGGGCTACTTTTCCCGGGCCTTTGGTACTTTTTCACTGTTCGATCACATCTTTGTCAGCAGTATCCGCGGGGTCATTTTGCCGCTGTTCTCCCGGGACAACCTTCACACTGGCAAACTGAGAGAAAGTTACCTCAAGGCTGTGACTTATTCCTATGTTTTTGCCTGGCCTTTCTTTGCTTTCCTTTTTCTCTACACGGAAGAGACCATAAGGGTACTGTATGGCACCCAGTGGGACGCCGCCATTCCACTGGTAAAAATTCTCTGCCTGGCAGGGGTTCTACTGCCATCGTTTTTGTTTGCCGACAACCTGTTCATTGCCTTTGGCAGACCGGGGATTACACTGAAAATCAAAGTCATTTCGAACGTTGCAAAAATCGTGATGGTTGGCATTGCATGCTTTTCAGGACTGGAAGCGGTTTGTATGGCGCTGGTGGGATTCTTTATTGTCAGGTTTATCGCCTGCCAGTTTTATGCAAACCAGGTATTTGGCATTGGGATGAAAGATGCCGTAAAACCTGCCGTCCAGGGTCTGGTGCCGTTGATTTTTACAATAGTGCCGACACTGGCTGCAAATGCCGTGATGCAGGGACAGATAGAAAGCATTTATGTTCATTTTGCCCTTTTGATGGCAGCGGCATTTGTGGGGTGGATCGTTGGTTTAAAGCTTTCCAGGCACACCTTCTACAATGAAATAAATAGCTTTTTTGGAAAGGGCAGGCTATGAAAACCAGCATCAAGCACCTGATAAGGAGCCACTGTGTCTATTTATAACCAATTGCGACTCAGGACCCACAAGGTACTGCCCCGGCGATTTCATTGTTACTGTATCGGTGCTGCAAAAACCGGCACAACGTCCATATCCTCCATGTTTAAGGCCCACTTTGATTCGGCCCACGAGCCAGCTATTTCAGAGACCAATCATCAGATCATCAACTATTTAAAAAATGAAATGACGGCTGAAGAGGTTCAGTCCTTTATTGAAAAGCGGGACAGAAAACTGAACCTTGAAATGGAATCTACCCATTCATTAATTTACATAGCAAAGGAAGTCGTTGGCCTGTTTCCCGAGGCAAAATATTTAGTCACTGTCAGGGAGCCATTGAGCTGGATCAGGTCCAGAATCAACTTTCATTTCAAAAAACATCCGCCAGAATGGGAGGAATATCGCCAGTATTTCTGGATGGACAAAACCCGGGGGTATGATCCGGAAGAGGCCGTTCTCGAGGCCAACCAGTTGGCTTCTCTGGATGCTTATCTGTCCCAATATAATGAACACTATTTGCTGGCAAAGCAGCATCTTCCCGAGGCTGCCAGCCTTTACATCAGAACAGACAACCTGTCCAAGGAATCTGGAGAAATTGCCCGGTTTTTAAACATCAATGCACGGGATATCAATACCTCACACGCCAACTCTGAACCAGAGAAAGCCTCTTTTATAGAGGGTATTGATGAGCACTACCTGACAAGAAAAGTATGGAGCCACTGCGAGGATCTAATCAGGGAGTATTTCCCTGAACGCGTTCCATTTTATTTAGATGAAATACAATAAAGCCTGTTCATAGCAACCTATCACAAACGGCCTGAGGCAACCAATTTATGAAGCTCTGTTACTACCATGACAACGAAGGTAATTTTGGAGACGATTTGAATGCCTGGTTATGGCCAAAGTTGCTGCCTGGTATCATTCAGGGTACCGCCAAACATGGTGACGAATACTACGAGGAAAACAACCGGGAAGCAGCGCTGCTGTACGGGATTGGCACTATACTTGACCAGAGAATCCCCCCTCTTCCAATGAAATTTATTGCAGGTTCCGGGGTAGGTTATTTCTCCCCGCCGACGATTGATGAAAAATACAATATCTACTTTGTCAGAGGGCCGCAAACTGCCGAAAAGCTGGGCATTGATCCCACCAAAGCCCTGACTGATCCCGCTATTCTGTTAAGGGAATTTATACCCGAAGCCGAAAAAATTCACGAGGTGTCATTGATCATGCATTGTGACACCGCAAAAAGTGGTTATTGGAAGAATATCGCCAATGACCTGGGAATCCACCACATTGATCCAAGGGCGAAAGATCCCCTCATCGTTATTAACGATCTGCTTGCCTCAAAATACGTCATTACCGAATCGCTTCATGGTGCAATTATCGCTGATGCCTATGGCATACCCTGGCGGCCCATCAACACCATGCCCCACATCAACCAGTTCAAATGGCATGACTGGTGCCAATCAATCAATGTGGTGTATGAACCGGCAAATCTGGTCTCAATTTTCGACGACAGGCGCTCCACCACCACCAAAACCCTGCTCAATAAAGGCAAATCCTTTCTGGCCAGACAACAATTGAAGCGCCTGATCAAAGAGGGAAAATCCTTTAACAGCAATCCTGCTGTGATTCGTTCTCATACCAGCCAGATGCTGGAAAGGTTGGCCCAGCTGACGATTGATGCGAACAACCTTCAAGACAGGTTGAAATGAGTGCCAATGACGATCCTTCTTCTCGATGGGGACACATTACCGGCTTTGGCGATTACCCGTTCGCTGGGTAGCCGGGGCATTCCGGTAGTCGTTGCCTCTCACCAGAAAAACCCTATTGCCGGCTACTCGCGTTACGCATCGAATATTCTCAATTATCCGAATCCGCTACTGGCCCCTGATCACTTTGTTCACTGGCTGGAAGACAAGCTCGCCGGTCACCAATACCAACTGGTGATACCGGCCACGGAGCGAACGCTGGTACCCATAGCCCGGCACTTTCACAGCAGTTCACACTACAACAGGATTGCCGCACCGGCTCTGGATGCACTGGAAATCGTGCTGGACAAGTCGCGGACTGCCCTGCTCGCCAGGCAGTGCAACGCTCCCCTTCCCGCCAGCTGGGATATCACCAGCACTGAAGCGCTGCGGTCCGCGCTACCTGAACTCAGCTATCCGATGGTGATCAAACCGGGCCGCTCCATTTCAGACAATTCGCTACGGACGCCACTGTCGGTCCGCTACGCCCATTCAGAAGAAGAGCTGGTCAAAGTGGGCACGGAACTGCTCGAGCACGGCCATCTGGTGCTGCAGGCGTATTTTTCCGGGATCGGCAAGGGTATTGAGTTAATTGCCAACCGCGGCGAGATCGTTAGCGCCTTTCAGCATCAGCGCCTTCATGAAATGCCCCTTAGCGGGGGCGGCAGCAGTTATCGGAAAAGTGTGACTGTTGATCCGGTATTGCTCGAAGTCAGTGCCCGGCTGATCAAACAGCTGAACTGGCACGGTGTCGCCATGGTGGAATTCAAACAGAATCCGGAAAACGGTGAATTTATTCTGATTGAAATCAACGGTCGTTTCTGGGGTTCACTGCCTCTCGCCGTTGCCGCCGGGGCGGACTTTCCCTATCAGCTTTATCAGCTTTATACCGCCCAACCGATTGAAACAAAACCCTACCGGACCGAGATCTACTGCCGAAAACTGTCCAGCGATCTTCGTTGGCTGGAAGCCGTGGCACGCAAAGATGCCGATCCCCGACTGGTGACTATCCCGGCACTGGGCGATGCCATGAAAGATTTGCTGAAGGTCTTCTCCCCCAGACATTATTTCGATGCCCAGTCATTCTCTGATCTTAAACCTGGCTTTGTAGACCTTTGGCAAATTGTTCGCAGTTACACGGATCGGTTGAGCGGTGTTTACCGCGAGAAACAGTTTCGCAAAGGGATTATCAAGCGCAGTCGCTATTCATTGGTCAGTGATCGCCTGTCAACAGCCAGCCATTTACTATTTTTATGCTATGGCAATATCAATCGCAGTGCTGTGGCTCACGCCCTGGCAGAAAAAAGGATTCAGGATACCGGGCAATACTTCTTCAAATCAGCGGGATTTCACCCGCTAGGCAACCGACCGGCAGATCCGAGAATGACCGCTATTGCCGATTCGGAAGGGGTGCCTATGGATCACCTCCGCTCGTCAGTACTCACCACGGAATTAACCGAGTGGGCAGATATCATTTTTGTCATGGAGGCCGATCACGTCAAACAACTGGCCACTTTTTCACAAGCTGCCGCAGACAAGGCACTGCTGCTCGGCGGCCTGCTCGATGATCAACCAGCCATTGAAATTCCGGACCCCTACAATAAACCGCAACCGGTTTATCAGTCAGTCTACCAGACGATTGATCAGTGTATTTCAGGTCTGTCCAAACTGATTTGTGGCAGGCACATCGACTAAGGGAGAAATCACTATGAGCTGGCTCAGAGAATTCTGGCCATGGTTTCTGGGCGCATTTATCGTCTGCACCGTCCTGTTTATTCTCTACACACTGTTTTTCTCGAACAGGCCCACTGTCAGACAATTCACCTATAAAGAGACTCCTCAGGGAAAACTCACCCTGGAAATTCATCTGCCCCGTGACTGGTCTGAAGATGACCGCAGACCCGCCGTCCTGTTCTTTTTTGGGGGTGGCTGGATAAGCGGTGGAATCGAGCACTTCAGCTGGCAGGCAGATTATCTGGCCCGGCGGGGAATGGTTGCAGTCAGGGTCGACTACCGGGTGGACAGCCGACACCACACGACCCCGGATAAAGCAGTCGAAGACGGGTTTGATGCATTTTTATGGTTACTGCGGCATGCGGTGGAACTGGGTATTAACCCCCAACAGATCGTTTCTTCCGGTGCCTCGGCGGGCGGCCATATCGCTGCCTGTCTGGCGATGTGCAATCATCCGGCGGGCATCGACATGTCATTGCGTCCCGCCCTGTTGGTACTGTTCAACCCGGTACTCAACCTGGTCAATCCCACGGCGGAAGAGGAGTTCACCAGCCGGGAAATTGAACTGATCGCGATGATGCCGGAGCTTGAGGTCACCAACCTGTCACCCAATCTGCATATTGACGGTAGCACGCCACCCACCCTGTTACTGTTTGGTGATCGGGATGGATTATTGGCGCAGGGCAGTTTTTTCGCAGAGAAGGCTTTATCAAAAGGGGTACCCACCACCCTGTTAACCGCACAGGGACAAAAGCACGGCTTTTTTAACCGGGAGCCCTGGCACAGCGTTACCACTCTGGCTATGGATCATTTCTTGCTCGGGCAGGGCTATCTTTCCGGCACACCCTTGATTGATGAAGCCGTGACAAACAGTTCGGGGAAAGGAAAGATACTGATAGAAACAGCAGTGATCAAACAGTGAGCGGACGACAGGTTTTTATCAACAACCTGTCGTCCGTCCCCAAAAAACAACTAACGGTCTGTCTTTTCCAGATAACGGAAGAAATCAGAATCCGAGCGAATCATCAAAGTGGCGTTATCACCGAGCGCCTTATAGGTCTCCAGCGTACGTATAAACGCATAAAACTCCGGATCGGCGCCAAAGGCTTCGCCATAGATACTGATCGCCTCGGCATCGGCATCCCCGCGAATTTCCTCTGCTTTTCTGGCCGCCTCAGAATTGATGCGACGCAACTCTCTCTCCATTTCACCGGTGATTTCCAGACTGCGGCCCTGCCCTTCGGCACGGAATCGCTCGGCAATGGCCTGACGCTCGGAAATCATGCGGTTTTCCACCTGGCGACGCACGGAATCAATGTAGTTAATGCGCTTGATACGAACATCCTTAAGCTCAATACCCAGATCGGACATCAGTTTTGAGGCACTTTTCAGTATCTCCGACTCCAACTTTTCACGGCCCAGTTTGGGGCGCTTGGTCAGACTGACATCATCCCGATCCTGCTCAATCTCGTCGAGCTCATCCACATCCACATCCCAGTCTCCGGAGCGGACGATCTCTTCCAGCTCTGTGCCGGAAATAATGTCTCTCACCACAGAGTCAATAATATCGTCGAGGCGGGTGCGCCCACCGCGCTCATCGCGAACACTTCGCAGGAATTGCAGGGGATCGACAATACGCCAGCGAGCG
>DDNV01000085.1:68718-69353 GCA_002341315.1 Cellvibrionales bacterium UBA2511 | reverse complement strand
ATCGACAATACGCCAGCGAGCGGTGGTATCCACCTGGATAAACTCACGGCCAAGGGTGGGGATCTGGGATACATCGCCGTCCCAGACCAGCAGGCGCCGATCATAGCGACGCACTTCCTGCACAAAGGGTAACTTCCAGTGTAAACCCGGGGTACTGATCACATCCCCCTGGGGCTCGCCGAACTGGACAATAATGGCCTGCTCGGCTTCATCAACGACAAAAGCCGATGAAAAGACAATGATAGCGACCACAAGCGCGACAAAAAGACTGGCTAATTTTTTCATTTGCTTGCTCCCTGACGCGCATCACGCACATTCATCAATGGTAGGGGCCCTACCTGATCTTCCTGCACCATGAGCACCTGTCCAATATTCGGTAGTATTTCTGCCATGGTTTCCAGATAGAGACGGGTGCGGGTAACTTCAGGCACCGTCTTGTACTCCACCAACATGGCGCGGAACCGGGCAGTTTCACCAAAGGCACGGTTAACCCGGGCGGTGGCGTAACCCTCGGCCTCGGAAATCAATCGCTGGGCCTCACCCTCGGCCCGGGGAATCTGCTGATTGGCCCGTTTGGTGGCTTCATTAATCATTCGCTCGCGTTCCTGGCGCGCTTCATTCACCTCATTAAACCA
>DDNV01000085.1:66646-68533 GCA_002341315.1 Cellvibrionales bacterium UBA2511 | reverse complement strand
GGGGGGACCACGTCCTGCAATTCAACGGTAATCACATGAATACCGGAATCGTAGAGATCCATGATGCCCTGAATTTCATCGCGGGCACCCTGGGCAATTTCAACCCGCCCCACGGTCAACACCTCTGAACCGAGTCGGTTGCCCACTACCCGGCGCATCACGGACTCGGAAATATCCCGCAACGTCAGATCCGGTTGACGCAGCTGGTAGAGGTACTTGATGGGATCCTGGATGCGATACTGAACCACCCACTCCACATCGATCACGTTCAGGTCGCCTGTGAGCATCAGGGACTCACTGGTGAAGTCGCTCTCGGAGTAACTGGTCCGGTTGTTGACCTCACCCACACTACGAAAACCAAACTCCTGCTTCAGGACCCGGGCAGACGCCACACGCTGGACCCTGTCGATACCAAAAGGCAGTTTGAAGTGCAAACCGGGATCAGTAATGTTCACGACGGCGCCAAAGCGTTTGACGACGGCCTGCTGTTCCGGCTGAACGGTGTAGAACGATGAAAATACTGCCCAGAGAATAACAAGCAATACTGGCAGATAGACAATAGCGCCTCCCCTGGGGAGCTTTTTCAGCAATTCAGCAAGGTCTTCGTGGAGATCGCGCTCCCCACCGGATGAATCCTGCCAAGGGTTCTTCTTCATAGATGATTCCTGGAGTTGGGTAATAATTCAGCAACACCCTAACAGTTGAAGCAGAGAGATTGCTAACAAAAACTTTTTTTACAGTGTCACCGGGGGAGACAACCCTAAGGGGGGGGTTGCATTAAATCCAGCAATGTAAAACCACTACTCTGCAGCCCCACTGTCCAGCCACTCGCCAATCAGATCGACTTCCGATGGGCTAAGGTCTACCGGATGATCTGCACCAAAATCAATGTCGTCACCGTATTGGTCATCGGTGCGACCATCGGTGCGTTTGTTAGCGGCCTTCCAGTACAGCAGGCTCTCGCGGGCATACATGTTGTTGACGTATTTGCTGATCATGGGCCGCTGTAAACCATACTTTCTGGTTTCGTTGGTGGAGCTGGTCATCTGCACTTTCCGGTGATCGGGTAGTGCTTTCTGGGAGAAATCCCACACCAGATTTTGATAATCGTACAGCGGCACATCGCCACCAACCGCATGACAGCTTGTGCACTTCGCTTCAAAGATCGGTTTGATGTCATCCGTGTAGGTGGGCACCGGCATGGCTTTGGTCAGATCGAATGCTGGGGCTGAAAACGCCAGTGATTGCTCGTAGGGGCGGCCTTCTTTGGCATGCAGGTGACAACCCATACAGACGCGTTTCTCCCCCTGCCGCAATGACTGGGGCACCTGATCGCGCTTGATGATTCGTCCGTCTGAATCCACTCCCGCCATAATGTAGGGTGTTTCGCAGGGCAGTTCCGCCTTGAAGGATTTGTCTGCCAGCAGAGGCACATCACCCAGCAGTTTTACCCGGTTGCCAATGCTGTTGTCCCAGTTGCGGCTGCGGGTGGTGTTGGGGATGATCTCGTAAAACCGGATGGCAGCCAGTTCACTGTGATCAACGGCCTCCATCAACGCGCCGTTATTATCGACAGTCTTGTATTGCTCGTTGAACACATAGCCCTTGTAGTTGAACGCATCGGTTGACCCGGCATCAGAGCTGGTAATCTGGCAGGAACCGTCATCGGTGTTGACCAGTGCGGGCGTGGCAATGTCTCTCGATACCACCACGCGAGCACTGAACTCGTGCCACTCCGGGTGATCAACGATCAGCGCCAGATCGTCGGGGGACTGGCTGGGAATCACGGTGGTTTTATACAATCCCACATCACAGCCGATGTCGTCTCCGATCTTGTCCGGGGTGCCCGGCACCCCGGTAGCGACCTGAGTGCAGTAACCTCTACCT
>DDNV01000085.1:63091-66552 GCA_002341315.1 Cellvibrionales bacterium UBA2511 | reverse complement strand
CCTCTACCTACCGATAGCAGCAATTGGTTATCGGGTGTGCCTTCTGGCCAGCCCACTTTACCCAGATAACGACCGCTGGCGTCTTTGCGGGAGGCGGCGTCCTCAGAGGTAGACCACACCGCTGCACTGTAATGGCCGCTCGGCACAAAGCCGGGGGCCGGGCCTTCAACACCGTGGCTTTCCGGCGGCCAGCAAACCACATCGCCCAAACCGAGGTTATTGGCTCGATAGTAGTTCACCGTGCAAATATCATCGTTGGCCCGCTGACCCAGAAAGTGCATGGCTTTCATGGTATTGCTGCGTGGGTTCGAGCCAGTTAATCGGCTTTTATGGGCACCAAGCAGGGCGGTCATGTCCCCGCCACGGTAATCCATATCCATGATTGACCACATATTGCTGGTGGTGCCGGGCCAGTTAATGCTGCCGTTGGTGGAGCCATAGGCCAGATTGTGGCTGAGCCAGTGCGAGCTGTAGGCCACCCGACCGCTATTCAACAGGTACGGGTGCAGCGCCGCCGTCACCTCATGGGGAGAAATATCCACAACGTTCGAGCCATCCACGTCAGCAATAAACAACCGGGGTTCGGGGGCATTTGATGTGCCAATCCGATCCATGTGCGGCGCATAAAAGCCGTTGCGAGTGGAGCCAAACATCACCTTGCCGTTGGGCAGCCACACCGGGGAAATGTCTTTAATGCCCTGGCTGTGCGGCCACGCGGTCAGAGACTCAGTGGCGATGTCATAGATATAAATGCGGGCGTCCGTGTTCGAGCCATTGAGCTGCTGAGGCGGGTAGTTGCGGTTTTCCGGCCACGGTGGTTTCAGGCCATCGGCTGAGTAAACAGAGAAGGCAATTTTTGTTCCGTCCAGTGACGGCATGGCATCGAACGGCACACAGGGTCGCTCGGCGTTCATACAGTCGTAGATGATCTTCTCGGTGCCATCAGTGTCCCGTAGGACCAACTGCCCCGGCGCGTTGAAGCCATCGAACTGGCGGGCCACCTCCGGCAGTGAGTCCATGTAATCCCAGTTGTCACTGGTGTACTCACCGCTGCTCAGTGTGACGGCGTGCTCACCGTGAGTGCGGGGGACGCGGGTGTAAACTATAGGCTGATCACCTGGAACGGGGTCAACCACAATAGGTGGTTCAGGTTCGTTCTCAATACTTATAATCAGATCGTGATACCCGGTGCCTGTTTGCAGAGCCAGATCATCAATAGTTACAAGGCCGTCACTCCCAACAACAGCAGTTCCGCTCAGGCTGCCAAACACCCATGACACAGTACTTCCAGCAGCCATAGGGAAGTTCTTAACGTGCCGTGGAGTAACTGAAAACATGGCTCTTTCTGGCTGATCTGGCAGATCTGGGCCAAGATCGGTCATCGCTTCGTATTTCAGCGGGATAACGATTTGATCCGCACTATCCACAATACCAGCGTGGTTCCACGTTACACCACGATTGTGGTACCCGCGCAGTTCGCCATGGTGGTTTGATGAATTGCTAGTGATAACCGGCAGTATTTTATCAAGCGTGGCGTCCTGATTAGGGTCAGTCCAGAGCTGC
Organism: Cellvibrionales bacterium UBA2511; assembly: GCA_002341315.1. Taxonomy (GTDB): domain Bacteria; phylum Pseudomonadota; class Gammaproteobacteria; order Pseudomonadales; family Porticoccaceae; genus Porticoccus. Next base: position 64,989 of record DDNV01000085.1, on the reverse strand, counting down.
ATATTGAGGTTATAGCCGCTTTCGCTGATTCCATGACCACTTTGCAGCCATGTCAAAGAGCAGCTAATTTTCCGGGTTTCGCATATCTCGATAAACTCTGTATCAAAACGACTGAAATGATCGTTTTGCCCACCGCGCCATGCAAAATGGATGTCTTGCACTTTGTCCCAGTGCAGGCGAATATCCGCAGCCTCATACAGCTCCGGGCTGTCTACCTTTGTGCCCCAGCCTCCTTTGAGCTGATCTTCGTGGTTCTTTGGGGCCATCATCATGCCGATGATATTGTCAGCAATAGCGATCTTATCCTGGTACTTGGGCATGATCAGTGCTTGGATAAAAGCGCCTGCCCCACCCAGCGATTTACCGACCAGGTAGATGCCTTTTTCAATCGCAATGCGATCAGGATACTTATCTAACACGTAATCAATCCCGGCAGCGATCTGGTTACCGTTGTAGTTGCCTACCTTCCCGGCTTCAAAACCAGAGTAGCCCCACCAGCCAGTATTTGGGGCTGAAAACTGCTGCTCTGCTGGGTGAATCTCTACCGTGTCTTGGCGATAGGCAAATGATGATGACCCAGTGACAAACGAACCGCTGGGGTTACTCGGGTGCAAGTAAACTCGCAGCCGCGCATCGGCGAAATTCTCCGCCTTTGGGATCATGTAGCTGATCGGATGGAAAGCACCATAAGGGGAATATTCTTCACTTCCGGGCAGATCACATAGAAACCACCGGGCGCCTGAATTACTGACGTAGTTAGGTGCGTCAGGGCAGGCTATAGCCGGAAGTACAGGAGCCTCAGGCTCCGGTTCTGGCTGAATAGTGCAGCCATGCGAATCAACATCGTCAGCTGGGGGAGTTCCCGGGCATTGAATGAAATCCTTAGTCGGCGCAACAGCCGACTCCAGCGCTTCAGCCTCGCCAGGTTGCACGCCCCGTTTTATTCGTTTGTATTCTTCCCAGTCAACCTGAGCCAGTTTTGGCACGGGAAGATCCACATAGACTGGCATTGACACGGCTGGCATCCGCTCTGACGCCACCACTGTCGAACTGCCGGCTTGAGTCTCGATATTAACCAACAGGAATGAGAGTAAAAAAAGTAGCAATTGGAGCGGAGCTTTTGAAAATATTTGGCGTTTCATAACATGCGTCTACCCGGTTGGCATCCATCCCCAGTATGCCCGTGCCCGCCTTGGACAAAACATTGCTCTGCCGGGTTCCTCTACACAGCAGACATCAGTGGGGTTTACACAGTGCCCTGATAGATAGCCACGCACAATAAATACTCCATTTAAAACTGGGTCTGGCAGCCAGCGCGATTCTGGCTACTGCCGCAGCGGCCTGAATGGAACCCCTTTGTTGCAATTCCCTGGATAGCAGTTTTGAGTTTGAGGACAACGACAGCTTGGCATAACGAACCGCCTCTGGCGTATGACAACTGGCGACAAGGTGCCAGTAAACCGAGCTTTCCAGCAGACGTCGATTGAGATCGCCTACACCTTTTGATGCAGATTCGTGTCCATGTGTTACCGGCGCATTGTGCGCCGAGCAAACATCGGGACGAAACAGAATGTGCCCCGCGGCAGCATCACAGAGACGCACGAATAAATCCACATCCTCGGCATAGCGGGTTTCCTCCCAGAATCCACCAATTTTTTCCAGCAGTGCTTTTCTGGCGATGGTGATATTGAGGTGCGCATAATCGGGGAAACAGAGCATTTGCTCACGGGTTATCTGATAGACCGGCCAGTCGGCCAATCGCTGATCCTGACGTATACTGGCTTCGACACGCCTGAAGCTGGTTTTTGCAAAAACGGTGTCACCGTGCATTATTTTCTGGTTGGCAAAGTGCAGATCGGCATCGGTTTCCCTCAGGGCCCCCGCCGCGATAGAACTAA
>DDNV01000085.1:58907-62947 GCA_002341315.1 Cellvibrionales bacterium UBA2511 | reverse complement strand
CAGATCGGCATCGGTTTCCCGCAGAGCCGCCGCCGCGATAGAAAGCAGGTCTGACTGACACCAGTAGTCGTCGTCATCACAAAAGGCGATATAGGTTCCCTTTGCGGCATCGATCCCGATGTTTCTCACCACCGATGGTCCGAGACGTCGCCCTCCTTCGGTATTGGCCTTCAACAGACGATAGCGAGGACCGAATGCCTCCATCATTTGCTGATAGGCGACAAGCACATCGCCACTGGAGCCATCGTCGACAATCACCACCTCATAGTCCGGGAAATCCTGCTCGGCAATACCGTCAAGGCAGCGCCGCAGCCAATCGACTCTGTTGCGCGTCGGGACAATGACACTGATAAAAGGTTGCGTTGCTGACATAGGCTTAATCCGGTTCAAGAATATCTGTCAATTGCTCCGGGAACGAGCAATACCTCAGGTTAATTTGGTGGCATCCGTTGCTGACCCCGCATTCTATTAACCGGGGCTTTTGGCCGCTGAATAATATCGCTCGACTGGTCCACGCCCACCATTTGCCGACTGGCAAACTGGTAGTTCAATAGTACCGATATGGCAATGATGTGCCAGGGCAAATCAAAATACGACAGACTCAGAAAGGCACCACCTGACATATAGGCAATCAGACTGACCTGCAGCATTCGGGCCAGCAGATTTGCATGCGCCGAGCACGGATCATTTTTGGTGCGTTTGATCACCTGGGTGAGATTTCGCCAGGCCAACCCAAGTACCGATAAAAAGAGGATCAACCCCGGCCAGCCATGATCTGCCAGAACCGAAAAATAAATGCTGTGGGCGACATATACCTGATTGGGATTCGGTGCATAAATGGCGAACATCTGCTTTGACCAGGCCGCCAACCCGGCCCCGGTAATCCTGTCATTGGCCACATTGATGCTGTACTGCCAGGAGTTGATTCGGGACATGGCCGACTCATCTTCCTCGTAGGTCTGTATACTCTCCATACGCTCGTGCCAACTTTGCGGCATAAAGGCAAAAATCAGCGAGGCGGCAACCACTATCAGGAAACCACTGAGTATTTTGGTTTTGCTCTTCAGCCAGAAGAAGAAGCCCACCGCTGCCATCGCCAGCAAAGCGCCCCGCGACTGGGAGCCAAACACTGAAATCAGACTGAAAAAAAGAGCGCAGCCCATCCCGTAACGAACCCATTTATGGGGCGTTATCCGATAGAGATACACCATTAACGGCATGACCATCAACACCGCAACGGCCAGCGCATTGTTCTCTGAAATATAACTGGCCGGCGGCCCGAAAACATGAAACGCACCACCGGTCATAAGTGTGAAAATGCCGCCCTTGAAACTGAAGAAGCCTACCGAAAGGACGATCACCCAGATAAGCAGGTTGAGTTTTTTCTCATCAATGATCAGGACCAGGGTCAAAAACGTCATCACCTGAATTTTCAATATATTGATGTAGGCTTCCATCGCCTGGTCGGGGTAGACCGCGTTAAAGGTCGCAATCGCCATCCAGACGATAAACATCAGCCATATCACGACGGTGGCATTGATTGGCAGACGCTGCCGTTCTGTACTGAACAGAACGGAAACAAACAGGGTCAGCGCCACGATCATGGCAAACGGCATGTTGTAGGCAAAACCCCAGGCCAGCCGGTGTGGATTCATGTAACTGAGCCAGCACCAGACCAGAATACCAATGTAGGCGTGGCGCAAAATGAATGGCAGGCTGCCAAACACCATCAGGGTAACCAGGATATCTCTCATAACGGTTGCGTGTTAGCTCCCCCGGACAGGCATCAACCTATCCGTCAATTGACTGTGGACTGGTCAGGTGACTTTGCTGACCACATAACGGAATTTGCCTGATTTTTCCGGTTTGATCTCGTCACAGTATTCAAATTCAACCGTGACCGCCTGCCCCAGCCTTTTTTTAAATACGTCACTGATTGCCTGCTCATTGGCGATGACATAATCATCGCCGCGGACAATCTCCACCCGTGTCAGGTCGAGTGACTCCTGTGTGATTTTGAACGAAGCGATACCGGGCAGGTCGCGCAGAATATAAATCAGGGCGAGGCCGTGCAGCAGGGTTCCGTCCTGAGCCATCAGGAAATCTGTCGAACGCCCCTGAACTTCCTGCATCACCGGCAGCCCCCGTCCACAAGCACAGGGTGAGTCGCTGAGCACACCAATGTCACCGGTACGATAGCGAACAAAGGGAAAGTCGCGAGTGGCCATATGGGTCACAACAATTTCTCCGGACTCGCCCGGCGGCAATACCCGGCCATCACCATCCACGATTTCGACAATGATATCCTCGGCCGTGATGTGCATCTTGCCCGCCGGACACTGGTGAGCGATAAATCCGGCATCCCGGCCACCATAGCCGTTGGCGACGGGACAACCAAACACCCGTTCTATTCTCTCCCGCTGGTGATCGTAAAGCCGCTCAGAGGTCACAAAGGCCACCCGGATACCGAGTCCCGAAAGATCGATACCGCTGTCTTCGGCATGACCGGCAATATGCGCCAGTGCCGAGGGGTAACCGAACAGCATTGCCGGTCTGACCTTGCGGATAGTGGCCACAAAGTCATCCAGTTTGGTTTTTGACATTTCGAAGGCCGGCAACAGGCGGGTCCTGAACAACGTATCGCGCAACTGCCGCACCCGATCCTGGGTACCCAGCTCTATTGGCGACCCCCAGACCACAATCTCCGGGTCACCAATATCCACATTCCACCAGCGGGTAGCCCGCCATTTGGCAGCCACATCATGACTGACACGCTCACTGCCAATGAAAAATATAAGCGGCTCACCACTGGAACCACCGGTATTGAAGCGCGACAGTCCCACCGCATTTTCAGCTTTCATATTCTCACTGTTGGCGCGGATTTCAGGTTTTCCCATGAGCGGCAACTGCTGCAACCCACTGAGTGACGTTATTTGATTCGGCTTGATATCCAGCGCAGCAAATAGTTCCCGGTAATAGGGCACATGCTTGCCTATATCACCGAGGAATTCCCGCAGCCGCTGCAACTGCAGCTGCTCCAGTTCCGCGGGAGTCAGCCACTGGGTTCGCTCCATATCGCGACGAACACGCACCGTGGTGTGATGTTTCAGCCGCTCGTGCAGCGGAAACAAAACGCCGGAGACCAGTTGCGTATACCAACTCATTGCTCTGACCTCATTGCCCTGACCTCAGTGATCGATAGAGTGTCAGCCATTGTTCTTTTACCACTGGCCATGCGTAGAGCCTGACTGCGTCCAGGCCATTGTCAATCAACCTTTGCCGCGTCTCCTCTTCCCTATACAGGCGGATTATCTGCGCCGCCATGGCCGCTGCGTCTCCTGCAGGCACCATCAGGGCGGTTTTTTCCTGCGACACGATATAGGGAATACCGCCCACATCCGTCGTCACCACTGGCACACCACAGGCAAGTGCTTCCAGAACGGAGTTCGGCATATTGTCTACGGTGGTCGGGTTCAGAACCAGGTCGGCGGACTGGTAAAAATCCATGATTTGCTGAGCATCCAGCCGACCGACAAACTGAACATGCTCCTGTAGACCCAGCTGGTCGGTCAGGGCCGTCAGTTCGGCCAGCTGCGGTCCGGAGCCGGCAATGGCCAGTTCTATTGCCGGGATCTCCCGGCGCACGATAGCCAACGCATTGATTGCTGTTGCAATGCCGTAAATGGCTTCGAGATTGCGGGTAATAATCACCCTGAACCCCTTTGTGGCGGGCGCATCATCGACCATGGCTACCGGCCTGAACCTTTGCAGATTTATGATATTTGGGATCACAGTGGTCTCAACGCCGAACCCGGCAAACACCTCTTGAAGATAGCCGGAGGGTACAACAATTTGCGTGGCTCGGTTCAGGGTTGGCCTGATCCACCGAAAAGACTGCTCGAAATAACTGCCCGCTTCACCCCCCCGGTAATTCACGATAACCGGGGTATTTTTCAACCATGCCAGCCAGACCACGGGCGTGGAAAACAGCTGCCATGACCAACCGGAATTGGCCATCAGGTGGATGACATCGACTTTGC
>DDNV01000085.1:49318-58806 GCA_002341315.1 Cellvibrionales bacterium UBA2511 | reverse complement strand
AATCGACTTTGCCAGCCATTTTCCAGACGGCCACCAGATAGGGTACCAGACGGAACAGTGCGCGAACGCCCCTGAGTTTTTCCACTGACTTTGGACGGTAGGGCCGATTGGTCTGCACCAGACAAACCTCTAAGCCTTCTTCTCTGAACAACTTCACCAGCTGGCTGGTCTGGGTGGCCATACCACCTGCCGGAGGAGGCAGAGGACCCACCACCCCCAGACGCAATGTTTTTCCTGGCTGAGCCGTCATCCTAAAAGATCGCCATAAACCAGCCGATATCGGCTGACGCTGTTGGCCCAGTTGCGCTCTTCCTCCACGTAACGGCGACCATTGCTGCGCATGGCAGGCCATCGTTGCCGGTCATCGAGCAATCCGATGACGGTGCGAGCCAATGATGTAGCACTGCCAGCGGTAAACAGGCAGCCATTTTCGCCTTCCCGAACAAGCTCCCGGTGACCGCCTACATCCGAAGCGATCACTAACTTACCCTGAGCCATGGCTTCCAGTGGCTTCAAGGGCGTCACCAGATCTGTCAGCCGCATACCAAGCCGCGGATAGACGAAAATGTCGACCAGATTGTAATAATTCTGCACATCGGTATGGGGAACCCGACCTGTCATGATTACCACATCCTGCAACCCCATCTCATCAATTTTTGTCTTGATCAGTGACGCCTGTGGGCCGCCACCCACCAGCAACAGTCGCAAATTGGGGCAGCTGGCAATCATTTCCGGCATCGCTTCAAGCAATAGCGGGATTCCCTCATAAGCATAAAATGAGCCGATAAACCCCAGTACCGTTTTATCTTGCAAGCCAAGGGTCTGCTGCAGTTCCGGGTCCGCCCCGGCGTCTACACTGAAGTGCTCGATGTCCACCGCATTGGGGATGACAGTGACCTTCGATGGCGCAATGCCGCGATGGACAATATCGTCTCGCAGCCCCTGACATATGGTGGTGACGGCATCGGCGCGACGAAAAACATGGCTTTCCATGCCATGGGTCAACCGGTAGCGAACACCCCGTTCTCTGCTGGTACCGTGATCAACGGCGGCGTCCTCCCAGAAAGCGCGGCATTCATAAACCAGTGGCAGGCCAAACTTTTTATTCGCCTGCAATGCTGCCAGACCATTTAACGCCGGGGAGTGGGCATGGAGGATATCCGGCTTCTCCGTTTCGATGACCTCGACAATACGTTTTGCCAGTGTCTGTATCACCTGCCACTGGTTAAGTATCGGCAGCCGCGACAGCAAACCGCTCTCGGCCGGGGTCCGGTAAAAACGAAGTCCGTCGACCTCCTCATGCGAAACCGAAGAACCGGGATGCTTTAGGCCGGTGACATGAACCGTGTCCCAGCCGAGCGCACGCTGTTGCCTGAGAATATTGCGGGTGCGGAAGGTGTAACCACTTTGCAGGGGAATCGAGTGATCGAGAATATGGAGGATACGCATGGCAATCTATAGCTCGAATTGATCGTGTTTGGTGGTGGCTTCAAACATCAGCAACGACCATAAAACAGCGCTGTGGTCACGGCGACCGGAGAGATGCTGGTCGACCAGCTCTTCCAGATAGGGCTGGTTAAACAACCCCGTTTTAGCCAGATTTCCGCCGGTAATGGTACGCCGCAATCTGTCCCGGAGCGGCCCGCGAAACCATTTTGCCAGCGGTACGCCGAAACCCATTTTGTCGCGGTAAAGCACATCATCGGGCAAGTGCGGCTCAAGGGATTTTTTGAGAATGTATTTACCTTCCTGCCCTTTCAATTTGATATTGGAGGGCAGACCGGAAACCCACTCCATCAGCTTGTGATCCAGCAATGGAACCCTGACTTCCAGCGCATGGGCCATACTGGCACGATCCACTTTGGTAAGAATATCCCCCACCAGATAGGTTTTCATATCGAGGTACTGAATCAGCGACAGGGGGTCATCGGTGGGAGCCCGTGCGGCATGGTGATGAAAGGTATCCACAGCACAATAGCCCGCCAGCTGGCTTTTCATTTTCTCACTGAACAGTTTTTCACGTTGATCATCCTTGGCCAGTGACACCGAGTGAAAATACGCTTCGACAGAATTGCGCGCCAAAGACTGAAACGTGCTTTTGGCCCGAAACACCCTGGGCGCCCAATCGGCCTTCGGATAAAGGCGGCCCAATGCACCGAACAGGGGTTTGCGCAACCCCAGTGGCAGCCTGGATCGCAGTTTTTCCTCGTTCATGTGCCAGCGATAGCGGCGATACCCCGCAAATCCCTCGTCACCGCCATCACCGGACAGGGCCACGGTTACCTGCTGTTTGGCCAGCTGGCAAACCCGGTAGGTGGGAATCGCCGAACTGTCTGCATAGGGTTCATCGTAGAGGTCGGCGAGAATATCCAGCAGGTCAAAATCGTCACTACTGACGGTGCGCTCGAAGTGATTGGTCTGATAGCGAGTAGCTACTTGCCGGGCAAACTCTGTCTCATTGAATTGCTTGACATCAAAACCGATGGCACAGGTGTTGACGGGTTTATCCTGCAATCCGGCCATCATTGCCACCACGGCACTGGAATCCACACCACCGGACAGAAACGCCCCCAATGGCACCTCGGCTTCCATGCGCACCTCCACAGCTTCCCGCATCCGCATCAGCAGTTCTTCCTGCACCTCAGATTCCGAGCCTGCCTGGACCGGTGTAAACGGGATATCCCAATATTCGTGGGTTTCCGGCACCGGCTCGCCCCGGCGTAGCAGCAGGGTATGCCCGGGTGGAAGCTTGAAGACATCGCGATAAATGGTTTTTGGCTCGGGGATGTAGCCAAAGGCAAAGTAATCTTCTACCGCCTGCACATTCAGCAAACGCGGCAAGTCGGGATGGGCTTTGAGCACCTTCAGCTCGGAACCAAACACCAGCTGCCCTTCGGGCAGGATGGAATAGAACAACGGCTTGATACCAAACCGGTCCCGGGCGAGAAACACCGATTCTGCCCGACGGTCATAGACAGCAAAGGCGAACATGCCGCGAAAGTGGTCCACACAACGCTCTCCCCACTCCTGCCAGGCATAGAGGATAACCTCCGTGTCACAGCGCGTACGAAAGTGGTAGCCCTTTTCCCTGAGCTGCTCGGACAGTGAGTGAAAATTGTAAATTTCGCCATTAAAAACGACGCAGAGATTGCCATCTTCACTGAACATGGGCTGTTGCCCGGAGGACAGATCGATAATCGACAGACGGCGATGGGCCAGCGCAACACCCGGCTCCAGATGCTGGCCACCCTCATCGGGGCCGCGATGAAACTGCGTCTGATTCATCGCGCCGATCAGGTCGCCATCAAAATCCCGACGGCCCGTTAAATCAAAAATTCCCGCAATACCACACATGCATTAATTGCCCTGATTTCTGTTGCTATTCAATGGCGCACTATCCACACCCAGCAGGATGTCGTAAACAGCCAGGTAATCCGCCACTGTCCTCTCCCAGTTGAACGTTGTCCTCACCAGAGCCAGCCCCTTTTCACCCATGGACTGCCGGAGAGCGGGATCATCTACCAGCTCAGCCACAGCGTCGGCCATAGCCACTACATTATTTACCGGCACCAACCTGCCGTTAACGCCCTCTTCTATCAGCTCTACATTGCCCCCCACACTGGTGGCAATGACCGGCAAGCCGGAAGCCATTGCCTCGAGCAGCGTGTTGGATATCCCTTCGGCAAGCGATGGAAGGATAAAAATATCCATCAGCTGCATTAATGCCGGAACATCGTTCCTGTCACCGGAAAACCACACCACATCGGAGAGACCAAGCTGTTTTACCCGCTCAACCAGTTGCGGCTTGAGCGGGCCGTCACCCACCAGGACCAGCCGCAGTGTTCCCCGCAATATCGGCCTCTTTGTGTACAGGTAGCCAACCGCCTCAATCAGTAGCTGCTGGTTTTTTACCTCAGCGAGCCGTCCAACCGTACCGACCACAACGGCATTCTCTGGCAACAATCCCGGAGGAGCCAGATCTCCCACCAGTGCACGGCCCTGTCGGGGTGAAAATTTTGCTGCATCGACACCATTGTAAATCTGCCGCAGTTTTTTCTCGGGAATAGCGACCGTAGACTTCAACCACTGCAGCAGGTCCCGGCTAACCGCGATATAGCGATGCACAAAAGGCTGCATGGCCTTGCGCAACAGATTATATTTTTTATTGGTACCATCGAGGTCGTGAATATCCCGCCCGTGCTCACCGTGCACGCGCTTGATACCGGGCATCAACAGCGTGACTAACTGCATCTCTAGACTGGCCAGATTGCGGGTATGAACAACGTCGGGCCGTAGGGCACGCAGGGTTTTCCATAAATCCCAAAAAACACGGAAATTCTGACCAGCGGGTTTATGCAGCTGGATAACCTGCACACCCGGCAAGGTAATCCGATTGGCAAAATCATCTGCATTTGTCAGACAAATAATCACATGCCGGTAACGGTCTGGCGGTGTCCGGTTAATGATGTTGATCAGGCCGTTTTCGAGACCGCCGGTGCCCAGGGCATAAATGATATGCGCCACAAGAGGAGTGGTTTTCACGGTTGCTTTGCCCCGGAAAATTCCTGGTCGAGTGATTTTTCCAATTCCGGCAACATCGGATGGATGAACCTTTGCAGCATTTCTTCAGCAACGGCCATCTGTGCACTCTCGCCCGGGAAATCTATCGGTGCCGCGAGGGTGATAATGGCACCATCCCGCCTGTTTTCCAGCAACCGGGCGCTCAATTCATAGAGCTTGGCCACATAGTCATTGGCCGTGTATTGGTCGCCAATGCGATACCACCGCCAAACCAGCAGATTTTGACCGGGTCCTTTCACCACCGCGGATAAAACCCCGCTTGTTTCACCGTTGAGGTCCACGGATTCTCCACCCATGGGAAACACTCGCCAGTCGCGAACATCGCGATTAAACAGATGGTTCTGACCACTGATCAGTTCCGCACCCCGCTCCTGTCGCAGATACTGGGAAATATCGAGCATGATAGCGGGCTGCCCTTCAGTGTCATTCTGATTCTGATACACGTAAAACTGCTTTATATGGCTATCGTTGCCCCGGTGCTGGGGATACCAGTCCCAGAACATATCAGTACTCAGGGTAAATTCGCCGAGGCGCTCTGGTGCAAATTCGACGGCAGCTGGTTTGGTCTCCCCGCCCTGATTCAATGCAAAGACCCAGGCAGGCCAGATAGCCGCGATTGCCAATGTGGCGAAAACCGCAAGAACAACGGCGGAGCCCGGCCAAAATGATCGTTCACTAGACTTGGTTTCCGACGTGCTGCCGGAGTGTGCGGGTAACTGCTCGGGGTCGCTCCATTTGGCCCCAATCACAAATAAAATCAGCATAACAAGCCCGAAGAAAACCCAGCCATAAATCAGGTGGTCAACGCCGACCGCCAGTTCCATGCCGCTGAGATGACCAATCATGACAATCATGTAGGCGCGCAGTCCGTTGGCAATAATCGGTACAATTGACGCCACCAGGATGAATGCCAGTCTTTTTTTCATGCTTGAGTAGTTGATATAGGCAAACAGGCAGCCCAGGGTCACCGATGCAATCAGATAGCGAATGCCGCTGCAGGCTTCCACGACTGACCAGTTTCCGGAGGGCAGTGCGATAAACATGCCCTCGCGATAAACGGGAATTCCGCTAAGTTTTACCAAAGCAACGGTTACCGTTGCAGTGTATTCCATCAACGGGGGAACCAGCTCCTCCCCCATGGGGACAGCAAAAAACAGAAATGCCAGCGGAAAAATCAGTGCTTTCGCGATATCTGACCCCATAACCGTCAGAAACGCAGCGACAACCATGGTGATCAGCGCGAACTGCTGAACAACCTGAACATCCACCAGACTACCCAGCATCCAGAGAAACCCGGCAGCAGCCAGGGGGATCAACGCCAAAAATTGGGGAGTAGGCCGCAGGTTCTGCAGAACAGTTCTGCGCCGCCAGATCAGCCAGGCGACAATAGGCAGGATCAGAAAACCGTGGGTATAGGTTTCTGCCTCGTACCAGGTGGACACCATCGTCCATGTGGTTTCATAAAAAAGACCAAAAAATACTACCAGCAGACCAATAAAAAAAACGGGGACAAGCAGTTGCTCCCTGGCTGTGGGCGTCAATTGCAGGGCATTGGTCAATGACGGTTCAGGCTTCATGGTCCACACCTCCACTCACTGAAGCTCTGCCATCTTCCAGCCAGCTGGTGACGTTGGGCAGATTGTCTTCCCAACTGAAATCACGGGTGACTTTTTCACGAGCCGTCTTGCCGATTGAGGAAAACTGACCGGCCAGAACCTGCTCGACCAATGCTCTTAAAGCCGCTTCATCGTCAGCCACCAATACGTCCTGACCATGTTCAGCTGCGATGCCTTCCAATGCCTGCGGGGTGACAATGACCGGTTTGGCCATGGCCATGGCTTCCAGTACCTTGTTCTGAATACCCCGGGCAACTCTCATCGGTGCGACCGCAGCCACGGCAAACTTCAGATAGGGGCGAACATCCAGCACCCGACCGGTGACGCAAACCCCGGAGATTTTCTCCAGAGACTGAACGGTTTCGGTAGGATTGCTGCCGACAATATAAAGCTTCAGGCTGCTATCAACCTTTTTGAGACTCGGGAACACTTGCTCGGCAAACCAGCAGACCGCATCCTCATTGGGCCAATAATCCATCGCACCGGTAAAAACCAGGACATTGTCCTGAGGACTGTATGGCGTCACCAGATCAGTGTCCGGCGAAAAGTAATCCACGTCCACGCCATTATTATAAAAGCCGGTTTTACTGGCCACTTCGGGAGCGAGCGACTGGAACATGGCGGCTTCGGCGGAAGAGACAAACAGGCTGGCATCAAACTCAACTGCCACATGGCGCTCGTAAGCCAGTAATCGTTTTGCCTCCCGGCTATAAATCCAGCTCATTGGCCAGCGCTTTCTCGCTGAATACTGTCGCCACTTGTCGGAATCAATGTCCACGAAATCAATCAGCTTCCGCTCAATTGTCAGCTCTGTGCCAGAGACATATTGCGCCATGGCGGCGGAGTAGATGACGGCTCGCTGAATACCCTGCTCAGTAGTTACACTGCGAGTCCAGCGGGCCAGCGCAGCACTGAAAAAATAAGGCAGGGTCAACGGTTCACCGGTTATTAGCCCAAACAGACTTTTCAGCCGGGCCCTGCGCTGATTCAGCCTGACAAAGCAGCAATCCTCACAATATTCCCGAACCTGCTCCCGATATTGCCAGTCTTCTGCATCATCGATAAAAGCGCCAAGGTAAACACGATAATGCTCGCTCAAATATTTGAGCAAGTGAAAGGAGCGTATCTTGTCGCCTTTGTTGGGGGGAAAAGGGATTCGGTGAGATAGAAATAACAATGCTGGCTTCATGCTAGACAAATTCCTAACCGAGATTTTTTGCCAGTAGTGGCCCAACAGTATTGGCCAGAGGCAACGGCAGTTTTTTCCATGCCCTGATGAAGTACTGATACTTTGGGTTGAGGGGATTTATATCTGGAACACTGTCCGCCCTGACCAGATGATATTCATAATACAGCGGCTCGGGGGTAAATCCCCAGTGCTGCTTGAAACGGTAGGGGCCCGTGCCCTCTTTGCTGCGACCAAAATCAAACACCTGTATACCCTGCTCAGCTGAACGACGCATCAACTCCCAATACATAAAATCGTTGACGCCCTTGATTTCCCTCGCCTCGGCAATACTACCCCCATAGTAGGGCAGCACTTCATCTCTGAAGTAAAAACTCACCACACCCGCGACATCGCGCCCTTCATGGGTAATCATCAGGGTGTCGACGTCATCGCCAAACACTTTACGAAGAAGTGAAAAATAGTTTTTGGAGAAAACCGGCGTACCGAGATTTCTGACACTTTCTGCGTAAATTCGATAAATCCGCTCCCAGTCCTGTCCCGGCTCACTCACCAGACCATTTTTGATTCCCTTGCGAATCATGGTCCGCTGCTTGCTGGGAATCGCCTGCATGTTGACCTCGGAATCCCGGTCAATCGTGCGGCGAAAGGTCGCATAAAGACTCTTTGTCGGCCAGTTTTCTGTCGAACGGTGCTGGTTCCGCAATTCCAGCGCATCCACATGAAGCGTCTGTGCGAGATCGCAGGCGGCGGTTCTCAGAGCTGCAGCAACTTCATCGGTGTCGGCAACGATACCGCCGTAGACACAAAATGGCGTGGATACCAGATTGTTGCCAAACAGCAGGCTTTTATTGTGTGCCAGCGGCAGTATGCCGACTATTTCTCCCTCGCGCTCGGCATAGAGAAAATAGGGCTGATGACCAAAGGCTTGTTGCAGAACCGTTTTCCAGCCAGCCCTGTGAAAGAACGTTGCTGCTGGCGTTTTTAAAACATACTCGTCCCATTGGGACACATCTTTGTCAGACAGTTGATGAATCGCAAGCGCCATGCAAACCCCACTGATCATTGCCGGTTTGTTTTTGTTGGAAGCCTTTCAGGAACACCTCATCAACTCGGCCCCACAGGAAGTCATCGGCAAGCTGCTCCAGTCGATAATGGACTTTATGCAAATTCAAATAGTGCCGGAATCTGGCTTTACTGCCGGCATTTGGTACACGCGGCTGCTCAGGGTCAATTTCCCAGGGGTGGAAGTAGAAAATACAGGGTTGCTGCTCTTTCCGGTTAACACGACCGATCGCCCACCGGGTGAAACTGTAGGGAAATAAACGAAACCAGCCGCCGCCACCACAGTTGATGTTGCGCCCTGCGACAGGAATAGTGGTAACAGGGATCTCCAACAACCTGTTACTGGCCGCCGGAAAAGCAAACCGGGGGGCGCCCGGTATACCGTAATGGTCATGTCTGATGGGTACGATACTGGAACTGTACTGGTAGCCTGCATCGGCGAGACAATCCAGCGCCCACAGGTTTTCCTCGCAGATGGAATAGCTGGCGGCGCGATAGCCAATCACGGGCTGGCCCGAAAGATCTTCAAGTAACTGGCGTGTTCGGGTAATGTCCCGGGTAAAGGCTTGCTGATTTTGCTGGGTAACCCGAATATGCTCCCAGCCGTGGCTGGCCAGCTCGTGTCCCTGGTCGACAATCGATCTGACCATAGCCGGGTAGCGCTCGGCCACACAACCCAGAGTAAAAAAGGTTGCCTTGATGCTCTTTCGCTCAAACAGGGCCAGGATTCGCTCCATATTGGCCTCTATGCGACAGGGCATCTCATTCCATTGTTGTTTATTGATACAGCCCTCGAAGGCGGAGACATGATAATAGTCCTCCACATCGACCGACATGGCATTGCGAATAGAGGTTGTGTAATTCACTACGGGCTCCCGTTGGACCAGAGAGCAATTGCTTCCACGATTCTCTCTGCCGCCTGACCATCCCAAAGCTCGGGGATACAACCCGATTTTCCACCGGTACTGAGAATATCCGCAACGCAGGTACGGATTGCCCGCGGATCAGTACCGACAATGGTATTGGTCCCCTGCTCCACG
>DDNV01000085.1:44930-49240 GCA_002341315.1 Cellvibrionales bacterium UBA2511 | reverse complement strand
GGGTCCCCTGCTCCACGGTAATGGGCCGTTCGATATTCTCACGAAGGGTGACACAGGGAACGCCCAGCGCTGTCGTTTCCTCCTGAATTCCTCCGGAATCGGTGAGCACCAGGCGGGCGTCCTTCATCATGCCCAGCATCTCGAGATAACCTAGCGGGCCTGTCATGTATAGCGCCGAGGAGGCAATCATTGGCTCCAGCCCGGCATCAATGATGCGTTGTCGGGTCCGGGGGTGGACGGGAAAGACCAGCGGAATATCCCGGCTGATGTCAACCAACGCGCTGAGCAGGTTCTGCAACACTTCGGGGTGATCAACATTGGCCGGACGGTGCAGTGTCAACAGGCCATAACCGTTGGTGAGATCCACCCTTGAGCCATTTTTTTTCAGCCCGGAAGTGGTCGTCATCGCCGGTATCGCCTGTGCCAGGTTATAACGCAGCGTGTCGATCATCACATTTCCGGCAAAATGAATGCGATCCGAGTCAACCCCCTCCCGCAGCAGGTTGTCAGCGGCCGATTTTTCAGTGGTAAACAGCAGTTCCGAAATCTGATCCGTCAATACCCGGTTGATCTCCTCGGGCATGGTGCGATCCCCACTGCGCAGCCCTGCTTCCACATGAATCACCGGAATACCTTTTTTCACGGCGACCAGCGCACAGGCAATGGTGGAATTCACGTCGCCCACCACCAGTACTGCATGGGGCAGCTGATCATCGAGGACCGGCTCAAAACGTTTCATGATATCTGCCGTTTGTGTGGCATGGGTGCCGGATCCCACCTCGAGATCAATATCGGGCTGGGGGATATGCAACTGCTCAAAGAAGGTTGTCTTCATGGCGGCATCGTAATGTTGCCCGGTATGAATCAGCTTGCCAGAAAGGCCCGATTGCGGGTGATTTAGCGCTCGCATAATCGGTGCTATTTTCATGAAGTTTGGTCTTGCACCTACAACACAGAGGATCTGTGGAGGCTGTGGCTTCCTGACCATATGAAATATCCTAAAAATCTATTGTCAGGCCCAGGTTTAAACGGTTTTCTTTATAATCGCGCCCAAAACCATCTGCGTCCCTGTCAGAAAAACTGTAGCCAAGCGTTACAGTGGTCTTGGGACCCAGCTGACGATCAAGGCTCAGATAAAACCTGGTAATTTCCGACTCTGAAGTGGCCCGGTTTTCTCTTTCATCCAGACTCAATCTTGAGGTAACACTGATTTTTGAAGACAGTTTTCGATTAAACCGAACACCTGTGGAGGTAAACTTTGCGTCACTGTCGATGTCCTCTCGGAGCTGCTTTGACTCCCGCACAAAAAAGGTCAGATCACTGCGTTTGCCTTTCAGGGTTAGCGAAGCATCAAACAACTCATTAACAAAAATCCCCTGGTCCCGGAAAGTGAGGTTATCTGTCAGAAAGAGCGGCTCTCCGGTAATTGGATCAATCAGGTCTCCAAACGGGTCTTCTCCCGGGAACAGGCTGGCAGCCCGCCTCTCTGACCGGGTATCGGTGATGCTGCGACTGTAGTTGACGGCAAGAGATGTCCGACGGGTGGTATGGGTAAACTTGAAGCGGGGTGTAGTACCAAAAAAATGTTTGCCGTAGCCGAAGTCAAAAGTTGTTCGCCTGTTCGGGGTCCATACCAGACCCACATCCCAGAAATCACCATCGGTATTGTCGTCATCGACAGTCTGAAAGTTATTCCACTCCTGACCCAGGGTAGCATTGACCTGCCACTTTCGATCCAGGGCATAGCCCAACCTGACACTGGCTGTAGAGCGTTCATTATCCCCATCCTGATTCATGAAGCCATCGCCATCAAATTCCGTTTTCTGGTGGTCGGCTCGAAGGGTCCAGCTCAGCAGACCAAAATCCGGACCGCTATTGAGCGTCACCGCTGACATTTTTCGAACACTGTCGGAGAGCTCATCGCCCTTGTTGATCTGGTCATCATAGGTATAGCGCACCTGAAGATCGGCAAACCGTGCAAAGCGATGAACAAGATAGGGACTTATGCTGTAATCGTAGGTGGTTGTAACGTTGTCGGATCTGTTGAGCTGGGTGCTGCCAGAAGCGGCGAAAGGGTCGATAAGCGTCTGATTGGAATAGATATCACCTTCAACAAAAAAGAAATCTTCCAGTAACTCAACGGCGCCATCACCACGCACCCTGGGATTAAAGGAGTCTGCGCCACCACCTACATTGTTAAACTCAAAAGCACCAACCAGCGACATTTCAGCGCGTCTGCCTTTACCTTCAAGTTCGATGGTAGGTCGTACCACACTGATAAACTTGCTCTCCTTGTTGTCATCGTCCAGTTCGACATTGTCCGTGTAAATCTCGCCAAAAGTAATGCTCCCCTTGCTTTTCCATTCGCCGGCATTCAGCGAATACGGCACGGCCAACATCACAACCATGGCAATAGATGCCACCCGGCTGATTTCACAAAGGAAAACCTGCGTGCTGTTATTCATTCTGGCCGCCACCTATCCTTGTTCGACCCGCCCCATAACTGTGCCCATACCCATAACCATAGCCATGGGTATAATTGTCCCAAGGGTATCTTACGGCCTTGTTAAGTAGCATCCCGATAATTTTATCGTCACTGATCCGGCTAACCACCTGTTTGACAACATCCGGTGAAACCTTTTCCGCTTCGACCACAAACACGATTTGCCCCATGCAGTCGGCCAGCACAGCCGCCTCACTCGTCTGAAGGAACGGCGGGGAATCAAAAATAATAACCCGATCCGGATAACGCGCTGACAACTCTGCCATCAATTGCTTCATCCGCTCACTGGCCAGCAGCTCTGTAGATCGTTCGTGGGCAATCCCCACTGGAATAATGCGCACATTGGGCAGGTCCGTGTTTAACAATACGTCTTCGATGCCGATATTTTCGTCTTCCAGAACATCAATCAACCCAGGCGTATCATCGGGGATACCCAATAAGTTTCCAGCAGAGGCCTTTGCCATATCGGCATCCACGAACAAAACTGTTTTATCTTTTTCTATGGAGATACTCAGCATCAGATTAATAGCTGAAAACGTTTTTCCCTCTCCCTCAAAAGAGCTCGTCACCATAATCAGGTTGGCATGGTCCGTACCCTGGGCCATATTGGTGTCAATGTTTTGCAATAACGGACGCTTGATCGCCCGATACTCTTCTGCAATATAGCTCCTCGGTTTGTACGGAGAGACAAAGCCCTTTGCTTCCAACTCTTTGATAGGCAGAACGATACTTTTATTTGCGGAGCGTGTTACTGATGGAGCAACAGCTTTGCCAACCTCCTCCCGGCTGTCCAGCTCGGACATTAGATTGACCCCTGCCTCAGGTGAGCTTGATGTGGGAGCTGCCGAGTCATGTTTCTGACTTTTCTTCCCCAGCTTTTCAACTGCTTTTTCAATTGTGCTCATAGGGTTTCCGGATGATAACTAAACAATTTACATCGCTCTCCAAGTGAGCGCTGCATGGAAGAAATCTCACCGATCTCATGTCAATGCCAGCTGTTCAAGAAAAGTGACACCGGCATAGACAGCAACCAGCGACAGCAGCAATACGACAAACAGTATTTTGTTCATCTTTGCCATTCGTTGCTGTGCAGGCGTGGGAATGTGCATCACGCAGCCCAATACGGGCAGCCCGGTAACCATTGTCAACCTGCGTCGATCAGATATGACTGGTCTTAGCAGCGACAGAAGTAACGCCAACCCCGCACCTACGCCCAGGGAAGCCACCAGAACACCGGTATTAAGTAGTATTTTATTGGGCTTGTTGGGTCTTGAGGGAACAAATGGTGGATCAATCACCTTAAACACCAGGTCATTTGCCTGCTGCTCGACATCCTCAGAGATCCGGGCGGATTCCCTGCGCTCCAGAAGCCCGGTGTGCTGCTGGGAGAGGACTTCATAGTCGCGGGTCAACTGAACCAGCTCGGCCTCAACTAAGGGTATTTTGTCCACCATACTGTTGAGCTTATCAACACGGCGTTGATACTCAGCCACACGAACATTCAACTCGGCAACTTTGGCTTCCGCCTCCGCCAGCATCGAACGCATTTGCTGATAAACAGGGCTGGTGTTCATGCCCGACAAATCGGACGCTTCCCCGGTTGCCAGTTTCGCAAGCTCCGACTCGCGCTCCTGCTCAAGGCTTTCGAGAAGGTTGTTGATCTGTACAACCTCGGGGTGGCGATCAGTATATTTGGATAGCAGTTCATCCAGCCTGGCTTTCAGTGAGCTGATGCGGCCATCAATGGATGAGCTCTGCTCACTGGCGCCGCTGGCCAGAAAGACCGGCTGCTCTCCGGCCAATTGAC
>DDNV01000085.1:42259-44825 GCA_002341315.1 Cellvibrionales bacterium UBA2511 | reverse complement strand
GCTCTCCGGCCAATTGACGTTTTAATTCATCGCGCCGGTTTTGCATCTCACTGCGCTGCAAACGCGCCTCGCTCAGCTGTTGCTGGCTCGCCACCAGACGCTGATAATAGCCACCGCCTTCACCTGGCAGATTCCCCGCATGCCTTTGCTTGAAGTCAGCCAGCGCAGATTCGGCCTCAACCAGACGTTTTTCATACTCGGCTATTTGCTTATCCAGGAAGGTTTGGGCTGAATTCGAGTCGCCACGCTTTTCATTGACTGCGCTCTCAATAAATACCGTGATTAGCGCCTGTACAACTTTCCGAGCAAGATCGCGGTCCTCATGATAGAAAGACACCGAATAGAGGGATGAATTGCGCCGATCACCAGATAACGATACCGCTCTCCGGATATTGGCAAAAAGCTTTTCCTTCTCTCTTTCTGTCTGGGCGCGGAGGTCCATATCAGTCATTCTGAGTAGCTTTTCGAGATTTGGTCGACTAAGCAATGTTCTACTCATCAACTCTACGCGCTGATCAATATCCGGCTGTATCACCAACCCCCTCAACAGAGGCCGCAGGATGGTATTGGTGTCGACATGAATCCTGGCTGTGGCCATGTACTGATCGGGCACCTGTGATACCGAAAACCACCCAACGACACCAACCAGCCAGGCAATAACCAATGCCGCCCATCTGAAACGCCAAAGGCCCGACAGATAGCTGAATAGCATCGCCAACATTTCTTGCATAGCTGATTTTCCTTAAGTTTCCAGGTTACGCCGAGGTGACGACTTAGAACCAAGCCTCAGGGATAATCACTATATCTCCGGGAAAGAGGGCAAGATTTGTCGAAATATCCCCATCGTTGAGCAGGTCATCCAGACGAAGCTTGTACGTGCTTTGGTCACCACCAAAGCTTCTGATCAACACGGCCTTGTTGCCAGCGGCATATTCCGTCAGGCCACCAACTTCCACCATCAAATCAAGCAACGTCATATGTTTTCTGAAAGGAATACTTGTCGGCTCTGCAGCTTCGCCAACCACCCTGACCTGCTGAGATGGAACACCGACAAAGTCGTCAACGATGACACTGACAACAGCACTTTTGACGTATTCTGAGTAAGCTTCCTCGATATCCCGGGCAAGCTCCGAGGGCGTTTTCCCGCTTGCCTCGATGTTTTCAACCAACCGGGTGCTGATTTTTCCATCAGGGCGTACTTTGACACCGTTGATGGTCAGCTCTTCGTTACCCCAGACGAAGACTTCCATACTGTCCCCGGGACCGATTACATAAGTATAGTCGGCCGGCATTGTACGCAGGTCATCGGGCACCTCCGTGTGGGTTGATGACGAGCAACCGGAAAGAGCCACTAGAGCCAGACTGAGACCAATCACAGATGAAGTTCTTGATACGTAAGAAATAAGACCAGACACGATTCAGCTCCTCCCTTGAGTGCTTCAAATATAAATCCCGGCTGAGTGTAGCATGCACATAAAACCGATGACTAGCAGCGGCCTTCAGGCCACACCACCCCAGCCCGTGAGGGGATTTAAACAGAAGTTCCATTTTATGGACGAATCATTTAGACGAACGGCCGGTTGTGTGGTTTGACCTGTAAAATATACTCGGCTCTAGTCCCAATTTACTGGTACCATTCACCAGCTAGTGCTGGGTTCTGCTCCGCAATAAAAATTTAAGGCTAACTATTTGTAGTGTAAGGGCTTACCAATCACTGCCAGTCATATACTGCAAATTTCCGGCATAGGATTTCCTGCCATTGGCGGGTGTAGCCTGTAACGATTCCGGTTGCAGATACTGATACAGACCAGCCCAGCGGGTATTCATCAAAAGCAACTGGCTTTTCAAAAAGAAGCCAAAATTACCTTATGGAAGGGGTTTATTACAAGCAATGAAAAAGACGAATTTTCGCGACTTGTCCTCAGGTTATAAGGTGCTCGTAATCGTCGAGCTTTCCGTATATTTCGGTTCGGTTTTTTTGGCCATCCTTGCCAATAATTTCTTTGGCTGGTCCCAACAAAGCAACCTCGAAACAAATATAGTCGCCGCCTACTCTCTTGTTTTTGCTCTTTTCATTTTGCTCACGTCACTTTCCCTGGGGCTGTACAACCCCAGAATGCGAGAAAATTATCGCAATGTATTTCGCAGGCTGGTGCTTGCCGTCGCACTCGGCTCTGCCGAGTTTGCGATTCTCTTTATGCTTATCAACACGAAGCCCTTCACTGCCGAGGTTGTACTCACGGCAGCGGGCATAGGACTGATTCTAACCAGCCTCATCAGACATACCCTCAACCGTTTCGACTTGCTTGGCTTTAACAAAATTAACGTACTGATACTTGGCTCTGGAGAACGGGCATCGATTGTTGAGAGGCGGATGAGACGTGCTGTTGACCGCCACGGCTTTACCCTAAAAGGGTTTGTGGTGATGGAGGGCGACTTGCCCGATGGCATTCAACGCGAGCGACGAATCAATCTCGAAAAAGGTGCACTCCTGTCATTTGTTATCGAACACAATATTGACGAAATTGTTGTTGCCAGTGACGAAAGAAGGGCCAACCTACCTGTT
>DDNV01000085.1:41709-42174 GCA_002341315.1 Cellvibrionales bacterium UBA2511 | reverse complement strand
TTGACGAGCTGTTTGCCTGCAAAATTCGTGGCGTAAATGTTATTGATATTCTCGATTTCATCGAACGGGAAACGGGACAAATTGCGGTCAATCTCATCTATCCCAGCTGGATCATTTACTCCAATGGTTTCGCCTCAATCCACTACCTGAGAAACTCGGTAGACTGGCTCTTCAATGCATCGATTGCCATTCTACTGTTACTCGTCACCTGGCCAATCATGCTCATCACCGCCCTGGTGATTAAAATTGAAGATGGTATCAAGGCACCCATTTTTTATCGCCAGGAGAGGGTAGGACTCGACGGCAAGGTCTTTAAAATCATCAAATTCCGAAGTATGCGCACGGATGCCGAAAGCAACGGAGCCGTCTGGGCCAAAGTCAATGACACCAGAATAACCCGCATAGGAAACTTTATTCGAAAATGCCGGATTGATGAATTGCCACAAATCTACAATGTACTGTGTG
>DDNV01000085.1:41165-41660 GCA_002341315.1 Cellvibrionales bacterium UBA2511 | reverse complement strand
GTACTGTGTGGAGAGATGGGCTTCGTCGGCCCCAGGCCGGAAAGGCCCGAGTTTGTTCAGGGGCTGATTCGCAGCATTCCCTACTACAACGAAAGACACAATGTTAAACCGGGTTTAACCGGATGGGCTCAACTTAAGTATCCGTATGGAGCAACAGACGAGGACGCCATGGAAAAGCTGAAGTACGACCTCTACTACGTCAAGCACCGCAGCTTCCTGCTCGACCTCAACATTCTCATCAGAACCGTTGAGGTTGTTCTTTTTGGCAAGGGCCGGTAATCGCACCCTGTGACGCCCTGCCACTTAGGAGCGAATATTGTACTTTTCGAGAAAGTTATAGAGGGTTGGTCTGGTCACGCCCAACATCTTGGCTGCTTCCGAGACATTATCCCCGGCATTCAGCAACGCTCTCTGAATAGCACCTTTTTCAGCTTTCTCTCTGATTTCTCTGAGGTTAAACGGCGTCGCCTCTTTGCCCGCTGGCGATAGCTCTGA
>DDNV01000085.1:33473-41030 GCA_002341315.1 Cellvibrionales bacterium UBA2511 | reverse complement strand
CGGCCCGCTGGCGATAGCTCTAGGTCCTCCAGGGTGATGTGGGTACCTTCGGCCATGATAATGGCCCGTTTGATTCGACTTTCCAGCTCACGGACATTGCCAGGCCAATCGTAAGATTCGATTGCCTGGGCTGCCTGCTTGTCAAAGCCCCGTAACGATTTCCCTGACTCTTTGCTGAAACGTGCCAAAAACGCCTTTGCCAGTAGCAGGGCATCCCCTTCACGATCTTTCAGCAACGGTATCTGGATGGTGATCTCACTCACCCTGTAATAAAGATCCTCGCGGAACTTCCCCTCCTCTATGTACCTGGTCAGATCCTGATGTGTGGCACATATAATCCTCACATCAATGGGGATTTCCGTCCTGCCCCCTACTCGTTCAATGACTCTTTCCTGAAGAAAACGCAATAATTTGGACTGCAACTCCAATGGCAAGTCGCCAATTTCATCGAGAAACAGGGTACCCCCATCGGCATATTCTATTTTTCCCTGCGTCTGTTTGACCGCACCCGTGAAGGCACCTTTCTCATGGCCGAACAGCTCACTCTCCAACAGATTGTCCGGTATCGCAGCGCAGTTGATTGCCACCATTTTCTGGTCTGCCCTGGCACTCAGCTCGTGCAATGCCCGGGCAATGACCTCTTTGCCAGTGCCACTGGCACCCAGCAGCAAGGTCGTGATATCGGAGGGCGCCACTTTCTCAACCGTGCGACAGACTTTCAGCATTTCCGGGCTGGCAGTAACAACCCCTCGCAAAGGGGACTCCAGACCCTGTTCCTGGAGTCGACGGTTCTCGGATTCCAGCTCATAAACACGGTAAGCACGGTCAACAATCAGTGTGAGGATATCCGGATCAACCGGCTTTTGATAAAAATCGTAGGCGCCAAGACCAATGGCCTTGACCGCATTGGATCTATCATTGTCACCCGTTACCACGATCACTTTTGTTTGCGGTGAAATCACCAGGATTTCACTCAGCGTGGCAAGCCCCTCTGTGACACCACCGGGATCCGGCGGCAGCCCCAGGTCAAGCAGGACCACCCATGGCTGATGACGGCGCAACTGAGCTATGGCACTCTCACGATCACCGGTGATGACCACATCATAGTCATCAAAACACCAGCGCAGCTGACTTTGCAGGCCGGTATCGTCTTCAACCACGAGCAGCGGTCTGTTGGCTTCTTTCACGACTTATTTCCTTCATTTTCGATACTTGCTTCGCCACCATCAATCGGACTACACGGCAAGATAATAGTAAATTGAGAGCCCACGCCCGGCTCACTGGCAACGAGAATATCCCCGCCGACAGCGCGGATATACTCTCGACTTTCAAATGCACCCACACCCATGCCGGTCAAACCTTTAGTGGAATCAAATGGGCTGAAAAGACGATCGCGGATAAAAGCTCTATCCATTCCCGTACCCGCATCCTCAATAATGACATGAACAGTCTGGCCCTGCTTCTCTACGCTGACGGCAACTCTTGCTGTTGCCGGGGTGGCGTCCTGGGCATTCTGAATGATATGGCCAAATACAGTCGATAGCTGCTCACGATCCGCGCGCACCACCGCATCACTGGCCACCGATTCAAGTACAGGTTTAGGCTCCCTGGCAGAGGCGGCCCTGACCAGCTTCGTCAGTAAACTGCCAAGTTCGATATCCTCGGCCAAATCTCCCCGAACACCGCTTCTCATTTGTTCCATAAGCCGGGTCATTCTATTAACGGAGTTTTTGACAGTTGCAAGAACATCGTCAATAAACTCGGGCTTGTGTTTATGCTTTTCTGCATTGGTGATAATCAGCGATTGCTGGGCCAGAATGTTTTTCAGATCATGAACAATATAGGCAGACAGCCGATTAAACGCTTCAAACTGCCGCGAACGAATCAGTGCCTGATCTGCCCGATATTGCGCCAAATGACTGGCCGCGTGCTGGCCCGCCATTTTCAAAAGATCCCGATCTTCCCAGTTAATCGCGTGATACAAATCCGAGCGCCTGACCAACACAAACCCCAGGCACTCATCCCGAAGTATCAGGGGGACCAACAGCCAGATATTCCGAATCTTTAGCAACCAGTCTGGCAGGACCAAACCCGTATATTTTTCGGGATCTTCATTATATTCATCGATATCGATAACCCAGTGAGTTCGCGTCATAAATAACGTCAAAGAGTCTAACGATTTCGCATTCGCACAATCAGGTTCCGGCATATGCCAGCGAGCCAGCACACTAAAATGTCCAGCATCATTTTTTTCCCACAGGATGCCACCTGGACTTTCCGTCAGCTTCGCAATGGATTGAATCACCCGCTCCGGCACACTGTCGTCACTACCTGAAAGCGTCTGGGTAAACTTAAGCCATTCTTCCCGATAATCGTGCTTGTAGGAAAAAAAGTGCTTGCTCAGCAAGACCCTTACCTGAGCACGAATCTTGTCGGAAAACATCAGGGTAACCAGCAGGACTGCCGCACCAAAGAAAAATACGATTTGCAGCACACTACCCCAGGTGCCGCCATAATAACGGATGAAGTAACCGGCAGTGGCCATCAGCAGCAGATAAACACCCGCCCCCATGATCGTTGCGGTATGGAAAACCACATGCCTGGACACGTGGATATTCATTTCAAACTTGGGGTTTCGGGCGATGGCAATGACAATAAGCGGTGCAGCCATCCCGTTCACGAGACCGCGGGCTTCCCATAAATCAAGGCTGATACGCTTGAAAAGAAGTGCATCTGAGTACATGAAAAAGTCATAGACAAAAAAACTGCCGATACCAAGGCACAAGAATTTTGTGGACCACCGCTGGGTAGCGCCAGAGTTGCGAAAAATTTGCTCAATCAGAATCAGACCCGTGAGAGAAAGTACCACCCATAGCACTAACACAATTTCTCGGAACAGCGTTTCTGATACGGATAAATACTCGGAAGCAAATGGCGTAGTAAACAGAACGCCAAAAAGTATAAGCACTGCCGAGCAGCCCAGTGAAAACCGGAACACCAAGGCCCCGCGGGTACTTTCACCATCTTTTTTACAGAGAACATCCAGCAGGAACAGACACCAGGACAGGTTTCTCGACAACTCGGCCAACTGTATCATCTCGAAAGAAACCCGGGCACCGAATTCGCCGGCTGCAATAGCGCCAGCCCAAACAGTCGAACAGACGGCGGCGAGAATGATCAGAATCCCCTGTGGTCGTCCACGCCATGAAATGCTGATCAGAATTGTCAGTACCAAATAGGCAAAAAATGCGAACAGATAGCTGGGCACACCTACATTCATGCGAGAACCTGCAGACCTGATTTCAAGATCCCGTCGATCATAAAGCGTCTCCATTCAGCAACAGATTTTGCACACTAGCGGATTCTGGATCAGAACTGCCTTTAACACTATACTCAGCACCTTAAATTTAATCGGACATACTGCTGAGGTAATCGAAGCGGTGTTTTTGCCCGAAGGCAATTCAACCAAAAAGCCCAGCTGGCTGCTATCAGTTACTGCCCTTCCATCTACCGCTTTGTGGTGGACGAGACAATCGCAACATATGGATTAGCTACCAACGAATCAAGGATAATATCGGTGACATCGTACAGCGATCTACAGCAATCACTAAGATCAAAACCGAAAACCTGGTTAATTACTGGTGTTGCAGGGTTTATCGGTTCCAGCCTCCTCAAAACCTTGCTTGAACTGGAGCAACGGGTTGTCGGCATTGATAATTTCTCAACCGGACATCAATCCAACCTGGACGACGTGCAAGCCGAAAGCGGCAACAACTGGGGCAGGTTTACCTTTTACCCACACGATATCCGTAACCTGAATGACTGTATAAATGCATGCAAGGATGTCGATATCGTTCTTCATCAGGCAGCTCTGGGAAGCGTACCAAGATCTATTGAAGACCCCATTACAACCAACAGTTCAAATATTGATGGCTTTCTGAATATGCTGGTGGCGGCAAGGGATACCGAGGTAAAGCGCTTTGTGTATGCAGCTTCATCCTCCACCTATGGCGACCATCCGGGACTCCCCAAAGTCGAAGATGAAATTGGGCGCCCACTTTCACCCTACGCCGTCACCAAGTACGTGAACGAACTGTATGCGGATGTCTTCGCCCGAACTTATGGCATGGAAAACATAGGCCTCCGCTACTTTAATGTTTTTGGGCCAAGACAGGATCCAAACGGGGCATATGCCGCTGTCATACCCAAGTGGTTCGGGCAACTACTGTCAGGAGAAGACTGCTTCATCAATGGTGACGGGGAAACATCACGGGATTTTTGTTTTATCGACAATACCATCCAGGCCAACCTGCTGGCCGCAACCACTGAAAATCCGGCCGCCATCAATCAGATATATAATGTCGCGTGCGGCGATCAAACCAGCCTGAACGAGCTTTTTTCTTCGATAAAAATGCTTCTCGGGAGTCACTACCCGAATATCAACAGTTTGACGGCCAAGCACCGGGCATTGCGCCCTGGCGATGTTCGACACTCACGGGCAAACATTGAAAAGGCCAACTCGTTGCTCGGATACCAGCCCTCCCATAACGTCCACCAGGGGTTACAGGCTACGCTGGATTGGTTTTTAAAAAAGACAGCGGATTAAAATAATTCGTCAACGGTCTCATAGGGACACGGGAGATATTGTGAAGAAAGTAGCAGTTGTTGGATTAGGGTATGTAGGACTGCCTTTGGCCGTCGCATTTGGCAAAAAACTGCCAACCATTGGCTTTGATCTCGACAAGAAAAAGCTGGCCGCCTATCTTTCGGGGAAAGACCCCAGTGGAGAAGTAGCACCAGAAGACCTGGCCGCAGCCACCCACCTTGAACTCACTGATGATCCCGCCAAATTAGCGGAAGCCAGCGTTATCATCATCGCCGTCCCCACCCCCATCGACCAGGCCCACAAACCTGACCTGAGGGCTGTACACGGGGCATCCAGAACCATTGCCGCGCACCTCAGTCCAGGCACTACTGTCGTGTATGAATCAACCGTATATCCGGGCTGCACTGAAGAAACCTGCGCACCCATATTGGAGTCGGTATCCGGGATGCCCTGGCTTGGCAAGCCCGGTGCAATCAGTGAGGACGGACAAAATGGCTTCTTTATTGGCTACTCTCCGGAACGCATCAATCCCGGCGATAAAGTTCATCGGCTGGAAACCATCGTCAAAGTAGTCTCTGGTGACACCCCCGAAACCCTGGAAAAAGTGGCCCAAACCTACGAACAGATTATTACTGCCGGCGTTTATCGGGCTGCCAGCATCAAGGTAGCTGAAGCAGCAAAAGTAATCGAGAATACTCAGCGCGACCTTAATATTGCGCTGATGAACGAACTGTCCCTTATTTTTCATAAACTCGGTATAGACACACTGGACGTTCTGGAAACAGCGGGAACAAAATGGAATTTCCTGCCGTTTCGCCCAGGATTGGTGGGTGGACACTGTATTGGCGTCGACCCCTACTACCTCACCTTTAAAGCCGAAGCAGAGGGCCACCATCCCCAGGTTATTCTCGCTGGCCGACAAACCAACGATGGCATGGGCAAATACATTGCCGAACAGACGGTAAAACAACTGGTCAAGAAAGGTCACCCGGTCTGCGGTGCCAATGTAGTGATCCTGGGGCTGACATTCAAAGAGGATTGTCCCGACCTCCGAAACTCAAAAGTGGCTGATATCATCGCAGAACTCAGAGAGTATCACTGCAATATCATTGTTCATGATCCAATGGCAGAAAGCAGCGAGGCTATTGAAGAGTACGGCGTGGAACTTACCCCCTGGAGTCAAATCAAAAACGCACATGCGGTGGTTCTAGCAGTCGCCCACCAACACTATAAGAAGCTATCCGCTACTGAACTTGGCACCATCATGGCTGAAAATGCTACTATCATTGATGTTAAGTCAATGCTCGACAGGTCATTGTTTGAAGAGAAAAATATCGATATATGGCGGCTCTAGGCGCCCCAAAGGTCATACTAGAAAGCATTGTATCAACTATCATCATTAAACAGATTATCTGGGGCCTCGCGGCTGTCAGCTTTTTTTACATCGCGAGACAGTCGGCTACCTTGTCAAAAAGAAAACTCGTTTTTATGATCGCAACGCACTGATTAATAAAGACTTAAAAATGATGGCCCATTTATTGCAGAATAATTTTCATATCAAATAAAACCCCGTAGATACAGGTTTGGAGCAATGGAAAACGACTCACAAAATCATGCAACCAAGAAAGGTGCTGAACCTAATTCTTCAGTAAATATCTCACGCCGTAATTTTTCCCGTATCGGTGCTGCGGCGCCGATTCTCATGTCCCTCGCCAGCCCCTCTGCGCTGGGGGCCCCCTGCCTGTCCAACATGATGTCCGGACATTTGTACCAGGATAGGGGTCAATGCAGCCCCGGCTGGAGCCCCGGCGGCTGGAAAAACGTAGGTGGCAGTGAGCCCGACTGGAACAGCACCCCATTTCAATATGGCATTTATGACCCAAAGGCAACCTACACCCAGGGTGGCAGCGGGAAAAAGAAAAAATGTGGCCGCAACAACAAAAATCAGCCTGAGTGCTACGTAGAGGGGACAACGCTCTCCGAAGCCCTGGGTTATTATGGCTTGGGTTGTCCCTCCGAACTCGCCAGCGTCTGCCACCTGCCAATGGCCACTATTTTGAATGAAAATCCCGGTGGCAGCACAGGCAACTTTGCAGGCCATTTTGTAGCGGCGCTCCTGAATGCCTCGCACAGCGGCATAACCTATGTCATAACACCCAGCCAGCTTGTTGGACTGTATAACGATCCATCAACCATACCGGAGCCCTATACAGGAAGCATCGGATCATTTCTGGATTCAACCTGGTAAGTTTTTGCTTTAAAGTATCGGCATTATGAATAGTGCCGATACTTTCTCTTCCTCCTGTCATTCCTGCCTCTATCGCCAATGGGAGGAGGAGTGTGTCATGTACAATCCGGTTTCCGGGGAAACCCATTTGCTGGAAGCAACGGCCGCCAAGATCCTGATCACCATTGCAGCAGCACCAACCCGATACGACCAACTCAGTCTCTTGCTCAAAGAGCAGTTGGATGATGTGTCTGAAACAGAAATCGATGAATATCTCTGCACCACCTTGCAGAAACTTCAGGACATGCACTTAATTTCAGCGATAGGGGAATAACTCCTTTGCTGCTTTCATCGATACCGCTTCGAAAATTAAAACAGCAGCTCGCAGGAGACGGCATCAACCTGAAAATTGGCCCCTTCGTGGTCAACCTGTCGTCATCCCTGCCAAACGTTGCAGAAAATCTCAGTGGCCTATACGGCGCCTATACTCTGGAGGATATCCACCGGGTCGATTTCCATATCGCGCTGCAATCTCCGTCGTTAATCAGACGGTGGATCCGCCCGCAGGCCACTTTCTCCTTTGACGGCTACCTGCCTTTCAAGCCTCTGCCACAAACCCAATCTTTTGCCATGTTCGAATGGGGGCTCAACTGGTGCGTAGCCAACAATGCACACCAATATCTGGTCATCCATTCCGCAGTTGTGGAAAAAAATGGCAAGGCAC
>DDNV01000085.1:30801-33403 GCA_002341315.1 Cellvibrionales bacterium UBA2511 | reverse complement strand
AAAAAATGGCAAGGCAATCATTTTTCCAGGTACGCCAGGTAGCGGTAAAAGCACTCTCTGTGCGGGCCTTGTTAGCCAGGGGTGGCGGCTTCTGTCCGATGAAATGGCACTGCTTTCGACTGAAACCGGCTTAATCACGCCGATCCCAAGACCGATAAGCCTTAAAAACGAGTCCATTGATATCGTCAGATCATTTGCAAATGATGACATCTTTGTGGGGAAGCCCGTGCATGATACCGCCAAAGGCAGCGTAGCCCACATGTGTGCACCCATGAGCAGCGTAGCAAGAAGTGATGAACCTGCTGTGCCGGCCGCCATCATCTTCCCCAAATACCGCAAGGACACGAGTATTGAATTATTGCCTTTAAGCAAGGGCAGGACGTTTCTCGAACTGGCAGAAAACAGCTTCAATTATCACATACTCGGCTCAACCGCCTTTAGTGTGCTGACAGCCCTGCTCGACCAGTGCGAATGCTTCAGATTGAACTACCAAAACCTGGATGACGCCTATGCCACACTAGGGAACCTGATTGATGCCTGAGCCAATCATGAAAAGCTGCCTGGTTCGCTTCCTTCGCGATCCGCAACACAGTGCCCCTAGACTTTCACCGGGCGAATGGCAGATGCTTGTTCGTCAGGCGAGACGCAGCAATTTATTGAGCCGTATGGCGCACCTCGTCGAAACATTCGATCTTTTGTCTTTTGTGCCTGAGCATCTTCAGTCTCACCTGCTCAGTGCCCAACTGGTGTCATTGAGCAACCTCCGCTCAGTGAAGTGGGAGATATTGCAAATTTATACTGCACTGAGCGAGGTCGGCATTCCCTTTGCCTTGCTCAAAGGTGCTGCCTATGTCATGAGTGAACGCGATGCATTTCAAGGTCGACTGTTTGGCGACATCGATATTCTGGTCAGGAATGAACAATTAAAAGAGGCTGAAAAAGCACTTATCAAACACGGGTGGTTTTGCACAAAGATAGACCCCTATGACCAGAAATATTATCGCACCTGGATGCATGAACTACCGCCACTAAAACACCTGAAAAGACAAACAGACCTGGATGTTCACCACACCATTCTTCCGCCTACTGCCGATGCAAAACCTGATATCAATAAAATATGGGAGCAGGTGATTGAGCTGAAAGATTATCCGGGAATGTATGTTCTCTCTCTCCAGGATATGATTCTGCACAGTGCCGCCCATCTTTTTCATGAAGGAGACTTCGAGCAGGGGCTACGCGACGTTGTCGATCTGGATGCATTACTCCGCGAGTACTCCCTAGAGAGTGGCGACGCCTGGACCGACCTCCTCACCAGGGCAAAGACACTCCACCTATCACGATCACTCTATTACGGACTGCGCTATGCCAGGATGCTACTTAAAACGCCTGTTCCCGAGGAGCTGACAGGAGAAATGTCCGCCGGGGCAGTACCCCCTTGTTTCTCCAGATTTCTCATGGACAGAATGTTACTGAAAGCCATGATGCCAAACTGTATTGGCCAGAGAACTCATTTACTGGGGCTTACCCGCTTTATTTTATTTATCAGATCACACTATCTTCGCATGCCCATGCAGCTACTGATTCCACACCTGCTCAGAAAAGCGATCAAGCAGGAAAAATAAGTGCTCTCAGGGCATTGCCCGCCACAGCAACTATCACCGCTTGAGTGAATACACGACACACTCAAGTTTTAACAGACAACTAAAAACCATCGCTGCAACACCGATATTAAACAGGGTCAGTATTTCAAAACCCACAAAGTAGTAATCGCCCATCAGACGAATAACACCGGCGAGCAGGCAGATGACCACGCCGACAATACCCGCGACTGTGGCTATGTTCGATAAAATTCTCACTTAACGCTCCTCACTTTACGTTTAACGATAGACATGTACCATTTACTTTCAATCCCGCCAATTTTGGTTATAGCGAATAAATCATAAGTGCAAAAGCATTAAGTTGCTGATTTTATATGCTCAATTTATACTCAGCGGATTAATAACTCACCAATACAATTCGGCCAATCCCCATGTACGAACAATTTTATGACCTCAAGGCCGAGCCCTTCCGACTAAGTCCGGATCATCGGTTCTGCTTTAACCACCGCAGTTACGCCAAAGCCAAGGCTTACATGCAGTATGCGTTTCAACGCGCCGAAGGCTTTGTGATGATTACAGGCAAGCCTGGCACGGGAAAAACAACCCTAGTCAGCGATCTTGTGGAAAGTCTTAGGGAAGATCAAGTGAATGTCGCCATGCTGGTCTGCACACAGCTGGGGGCAGACGACCTGTTGCGAATGGTTGCCGATGCGTTTGGCCTGTCTTCCAACACAGACCATAAATCACTGCTTCTGCAACAGTTGACCCGGCTTTTTGTCAACGACTACAAAACCGGCAAGCGTGCCCTCCTGATCATTGACGAAGCTCAGGATCTCTCCACAGCCGCACTGGAAGAGCTTCGGTTGCTCACCAATTTGCAGATGAGCCGACAACCCCTGCTGCAGATCTTTCTTTTGGGCCAGGAAGAGCTCAGGGATATTGTTCAGCAGCCAAATATGGAACAAGTGCACCAGCGACTCGTGGCCGCCTGCCATTTGGCATCC
>DDNV01000085.1:24616-30649 GCA_002341315.1 Cellvibrionales bacterium UBA2511 | reverse complement strand
GCCTGCCATTTGGCATCCTTGAATGAAGAGGAAACTAAGGGTTACATCAAACACAGGTTGAATCAGGTTGGCTGGAAAGGAGACCCCGCTATCAGTAATGCCATTTACCCCGTGATCCACAAAGTCAGCGAGGGTATTCCTCGACGCATCAATATGATTTGCAGTCGACTTTTTTTACATGCCTGCGTTGAAGAATTGCATAAAATCAGCATTAACGACGCCAAGATTGTATTGGGCGAAATAAACCAGGAACAGCTGACATCGAAGACCATGCTTCCCGATCTCGATTTTGCTGTTCAGGACACCTACGATACACCGCCCCAGCCGGCACCTGCGGCCGTTAGCGACATTAAAAAAAAAGTAGTTGATATCTCTGACTCCGCTCGCAGGACTCCACCTGCCCCCGCACCTCAAACGGGGCTGGCTATCCAGCCAAAACCCGAGGAAGTCCCGCCAAGCAAAGAGAACCTCTTTCAGGCAAGGGAATTAACCCAAACTGAGGTATACCGTGGGCCCGATTCAAGAAAAGGTGAAAGACGCTCTTTTACCGACCCCCGCCAGGAAGTCCGATACGAACCGGGGAAAAAAGACCGACGACAAAACCCCGGGCGCCGCAAGGAAGACAAAGAAGTACAAAAACGTCCCTGGCAGTTCTGGATCTAATGGCCTGAGCAGCCCATTATTCCATCCCACCGAGTGTTATGTTTTTCGTATAATCACTCGAGGTATGCGAATGTATCTATCCGCAGCACCAAAAACTTCACCCCCAACCCCCTTCAAGAGGAATCCCCGTGTACGTCGAACAAGCAGACCGTCAACAGTTGCAACGCTGGCAAGAAGAGCTTTCTGACAAACACCGGAGCTTTGTCTCCAGCAAGCTTAATCTCGATCTGACCCGGGGCAAGCCCTCAGCAAACCAATTATCACTGGCCGATGCACTGGATGGCATCCTGCAGGGAAATTATGTTTCGGACGAGGGCGTGGATACCCGCAATTACGGCGGACTGGACGGTTTGCCGGCCATGCGCCAACTGGCGGCAGAAATCCTCGGCGTAAAAACTGACGAAATCATAGTGGGGGGCAATAGCAGCCTGACCCTGATGTATTTCAGTGTCCTGTTTGCCTGGCAGTTTGGTTTGAACGGCCCGGACTCGGCCTGGCGACATGAAGAAACCGTCAAGTTTCTCTGCCCCGTACCCGGTTATGACCGTCACTTTGCCATCTGCGAGGAATTTGGCATTGAAATGGTCAACGTGCCAATGAATGAGGACGGCCCGGATATGGACGTAGTTGAGGCCCTGCTCCGCAATGACAGCAGCATCAAGGGAATCTGGTGTGTACCCAAATACTCAAATCCCACCGGCTGCATCTACAGCGCTGCGACCATCGAACGGCTGGCCGGACTGGGGACTATCGCGGCCACGAACTTCCGAGTTTTCTATGACAACGCCTACGCAGTTCACGACCTTGTGGACAAGCCTGCCGAACTGGCCAATATACGGAAATTCTGTGAAAAACATGGCACCGGAGATAGCGTACTGCAGTTCGGATCGACCTCCAAGGTGACTTTCGCCGGTGCAGGAGTGGCATTTATGGCGGGTAGCAAAACGAATTTAGATGCCATGAAAAAGCATCTGGGGATTGCCACTATCGGGCCGGATAAGGTCAACCAGCTTCGGCATCTGAAGATGATTGGTACTATGACGGAACTGCGCAGCCACATGGCCCGACATGCCGAGCTCCTGCGACCGCGCTTTGCCTGCGTGCTGAAACACCTTGAAGAAAACTTCCGCGATTCTGACCTGGGAGACTGGAGCTCACCCGATGGCGGTTACTTTATTTCTTTCGATACCCGCCCCGGGCTGGCCAACGCCGTTATCCAGCTGGCTGCAGACGCGGGGGTCAAACTCACCCCGGCGGGCGCCACCTTCCCCTACGGCAAAGACCCGGACGATAAAAATATCCGGCTGGCACCGTCATTCCCCACCGTTGAGGATATCGATCACGCCATGGCCGTATTCTGTAATGCCGTGAAACTGGCCTCTGTGAACCAACAACTCGCGGCCTGAACGCCTGACATCAAAAAGGGCAGCGCAAGCTGCCCTTTTTATTCAGCAAACAGGTACCTGTTAACTAGCGATCGCCTTTTGGTTTGGGTGCAATACCCGGATAGGGGAAAGGGGTGACATTACCGGCGCCGCCCTTCGCCTCGATAATTTTACAGGAACCTTCTTTTTCCACTTCATCAATGCGAACAACTGAATGCAGCGGAATAAAACTCCGCTTGACAGAGGAAAACTCGTTCTTCAGTTTTTCTTCGGAAGGGTCGACAATCATCTGGGAGCGCTCACCAAACACAAACTCCTCGACTTCCAGAAACCCCCACAAATCACTTTGGTAGACTTGCCGGGCATAGATTTCGTACACCTGACCCTGATTGAAAAATACAATTTTGTAAATGGGGGTTGATGCCATACAGGTTGCCTGTTCACCGGTTTATCAAGGGCGCGAAAGAATACCACAATCTGCACAAATTTCACCCAATCAGGCCACACCCTGTGGGATTAACCACCGACGACCGCTATACTGTGCGGCCGCGTCAAGTGTATCCATAACCAAGTATTTATGTCCGAGCCAAAAATCAAAAAACTGCACATTGTCACTCACGGTTGCCAGATGAATGAATACGATTCATCACGCATGCGTGATCTGCTGGGCGACAGCCACCAGATGGTGGCAACAGATAACCCGGAAGAAGCCGACGTGCTGTTACTGAACACCTGCTCGATCCGGGAAAAAGCCCAGGAAAAAGTTTTTCACCAGCTCGGTCGATGGAAACACCTCAAAGCTCGCAACCCGGAACTGGTCATTGGGGTTGGCGGCTGTGTCGCCAGCCAGGAGGGTGACGCCATTGCCAGGCGTGCACCTTTTGTGGATCTGGTGTTTGGCCCGCAGACATTGCATCGGTTGCCGGAAATGCTGGCCGAAAGAAAGCAGCGAGACGGCACCACCATCGTCGATATCAGCTTCCCGGAGATTGAGAAATTTGACCGGCTGCCTCAGCCTGACGCCGATGGCGTCACTGCCTTCGTTTCGATTATGGAAGGCTGCTCCAAATACTGCACCTTCTGTGTTGTGCCGTATACAAGAGGTGAGGAAGTCAGCCGCCCGGCTGCAGATGTACTCGCGGAAGTGGCTCATCTCGCTGGCCAAGGCGTGCGGGAAGTCAATTTGCTGGGACAGAATGTCAATGCCTACCGCGGCAGCATGCCTGACGGAAACCTCTGCGACCTGGCGGAGCTGATTGGCTATGTGGCAGGAATTGAAGGCATTGACCGTATTCGCTATACCACCTCCCACCCGGTGGAGTTTTCAGACAGTCTCATTGCGGCCTATGCTGAAGTGCCCGAGCTGGTCAGCCACCTTCACCTACCGGTGCAAAGTGGCTCGGACCGAATTCTGGCGGCAATGAAACGTGGCCACACCGTACTCGAATACAAATCAAAAATTCGCAAGCTGCGCCGGATCAGACCGGATATCAGCATTTCATCGGACTTCATCATTGGTTTTCCCGGTGAGACCGAGAAGGATTTCGAGGATACCCTCAAGCTGATTCAGGATATCGGCTTTGATCACAGCTTCAGCTTTGTGTACAGCGCCCGACCGGGAACACCGGCAGCCGATCTCCCCGATAGCACGCCCGAAAGCATCAAGAAGCAACGACTGCAAATCCTGCAAAGCAGGATCAGCCAGCATGCCACAAGCATTAGTGAGCAAATGGTCGGTACCGAACAGACCATCCTGATCACCGGCATTTCAAAGAAAGATCCCGGCCAGTTGCAGGGCCGCACCGAAAACAACCGGGTCGTCAATTTCCCAGCCACCGACCATCAACTGATAGGTGCGTTTGCCAGGGTGAGCATTATCGAGGCTTTGCCCAATTCACTGCGCGGACGCCTGATCGTTGCAACGGATAACACTGCAGCATAAATGACGGCGCTAGCAAATACCTATAAACCTCACTCAAAACTGTTTTCAGACCCTAATAAAGGTTATATGCTTGCCTTACATGCGTAGCCGCAGAGGGCGGCCTATTGGAAAATTTGAATATTCAGACTGCAACACAGACCATCACGCTGGAACCCAGCGACACCCGTCGCCTAGCAACACTCTGCGGGCAATTCGACGAAAACCTCAGACACATCGAACAGCGGCTGAAAATCGAGATTCGCAACCGAGGCAATACCTTCGCTCTGATTGGCGACCATGCCGCAGCTGACGTGGCTGGGCAACTTCTCCATCACCTCTATCAGGAAACCGGTCGCAGCCGTGAGCTGACACCCGACCATATTCATCTTGCCATTCAACAATCCACCGCCGGAATGCCTATGGAACACTATGCGACCACGACTACAGCTGACAGCAATATCGCCGAGACAGAGAACGCTATAACGCAGACGGTCATCCGCACCAAAAAAGGCAATATCAAACCCAGAGGAGTCAGCCAGCAACGCTATGTGCGGGCCGTGCAAACCCACGATATCAATTTTGGGGTAGGACCTGCCGGTACCGGCAAAACCTATCTGGCGGTAGCCTGCGCGGTGGAGGCTCTACTGAGAGACGAAGTGGAACGAATTCTACTGGTGCGCCCTGCTGTTGAAGCCGGTGAAAAGCTCGGCTTTTTGCCCGGAGACCTGAGCCAGAAGGTGGACCCCTATCTGCGCCCACTCTACGATGCGCTGTATGAAATGCTCGGCGTTGAAACGGTAGCAAAACTCATTGACCGGAGTGTTATTGAAGTAGCACCGCTGGCCTACATGCGTGGCCGCACCCTGAACAACTCTTTCATTATTCTTGATGAGAGCCAGAACACCACCAAGGAACAAATGAAGATGTTCCTCACCAGAATCGGTTTCAGCTCCACCGCGGTCATTACCGGGGATACCTCCCAGATCGACCTGCCCCGCCCCAGTCACTCCGGGCTGCTTCACGTCTGCAAAGTACTCAAGGACGTCGAGGATATCAGCTTTACATTTTTCGGCTCGAAGGATGTGGTTCGCCACCCGCTGGTACAGCAGATTGTCGATGCCTATGATGCCTTTGAGCAGGACGAGGCCAAAGACCCGCCCCAATGAAGCTTCAGCTCGATATCGACAATACCCATGGTAAAACAGGCTGGATACCGGATAGAAAACAGATACGCTGCTGGGCTACCGCAGCACTGTCCAGCGCCCGACAGACGGCCGAACTGAGTGTGAGAATTGTCGGTGAAGCAGAGTGTGCCGAACTGAACCAACGCTATCGCCGCAAACCGGGTCCCACCAATGTGTTGTCTTTCCCGGCCGATTTGCCACCGGATTTAGATCTTCCACTGCTCGGTGATCTGGTCATTTGTGCACCGGTGGTCGAGCGCGAAGCCGCCGAGCAGGGCAAACCCATTGAGGCACATTGGGCGCACATGCTGGTTCACGGCTGCCTGCATTTGATCGGCTACGACCATATTGAAGATAATGATGCGGATATAATGGAAGCCCTTGAAACCCGTATACTGACGAAGTTGGGTTTTCCACCACCCTACCAACAGGATGATGCTCCGGAGCAGCAGATATTTCATGACTGATGACGACTTGAACGGCACACAGGAGAAATCCTGGTTAGGCAAACTGGCCACGGCCTTTTCCTCGGAGCCACAATCGCGGGAGGAGCTGGCGAACACCCTCCGCTCCGCCTACGATAACGGCATTATTGATCACGATGCGCTGGAGATTATTGAGGGGGCACTGCATGTCTCCGACCAGCAGGTGCGGGAAATCATGATCCCCCGCACTCAAATGGTTGTCATTCAGCAAAACATCAGCCTTGAAGACCTTCTCGAGCTGGTTATCGAATCCAGCCACTCCCGCTTTCCGGTGATCGGTGACAATGCTGATGATATTGTCGGCATTCTGTTGGCCAAGGAGCTATTACCGCTGCTACTGAGTGGTCGTGAAAATTTCGAAATTGCCAATGTGATCAGACCCGCCACGATCATTT
>DDNV01000085.1:21715-24470 GCA_002341315.1 Cellvibrionales bacterium UBA2511 | reverse complement strand
CCCGCCACGATCATCCCCGAGAGCAAACGGCTGAATGTGCTGTTGCGGGAGTTCCGCGAACAGCGCTATCACATGGCTATTGTCATTGACGAATATGGCGGCATTGCCGGGTTGATCACCATTGAGGACATTCTCGAGGAAATTGTCGGCGACATCGAAGATGAGACCGATGAGGATGAAGACACCATGATTCGTCCCCAGCAGGACAACAGCTATCTGGTGGATGCCCTGACACCCATCGAGGATTTCAATGAATTCTTCGATGTCGGAATCAGCGACGAGGAATTCGACACCATAGGCGGCATTATCGTCCAGGCCTTTGGCCGCATGCCCAAGGTGGATGAAACCATCGAAGTGGATAACTTTGACTTTCGCGTTGCGGAAGGCGACAACCGGCAGGTCAAATTGCTCGAGTTGCGAATTAAAGCCTAGTCCAGCCGTCTGCCCGGGACCACAAGCCAATGATGGGATCAATCGCTTCTCACCC
The DNA here is from genome assembly GCA_002341315.1 of Cellvibrionales bacterium UBA2511. Taxonomy (GTDB): domain Bacteria; phylum Pseudomonadota; class Gammaproteobacteria; order Pseudomonadales; family Porticoccaceae; genus Porticoccus. The sequence goes on along the minus strand of DDNV01000085.1, from coordinate 23,983 downwards.
CAAACTCAGGGGACATCTGCTCGGGGTACTGTTGGGCGCCGTGCTGCCGCTGTCGCTGGCGCCCTGGAGCTGGTGGCCAATCGGCCTGATAGCTGTTGCCGGCCTGGTTGTTCTGCTCAGGGGGTTGCGCTCGGTTGACTGCTTCTGGCGCACCTTCTGGTTTGGACTCGGCATGTTTGGCGTTGGGGTATCCTGGGTCTTCATCAGTATCCACGACCACGGTCACGCCTCCGTACCACTCGCCCTGATTCTGACATCCCTGTTTGTGATTCTGCTGGCTGTGCTTTTTGCCCTGCCATTTATGCTATATAGCAGAGGGTTAAACCGTACGGCGGGCACCATGGCCCTCGCCTTCCCCAGTATCTGGGTTCTGGGAGAATGGACTCGCAGCTGGTTATTTAGCGGCTTCCCATGGATGTATCTCGGCTATGGCCACATTGACACCTGGCTGGCGGGGTGGGCACCCATCACCGGAGTACTGGGGATCAGCTGGATTTGCGCATTATCCGGCACGGTGGTCGGCATTGCTGCCATCACCAGAGCATCCCTTGTGCTCGGTAATGTCGCATTGCTGGCGGCAGTGGGATGGACGAGCGGCTGGTATCTGCAGTCTGTTGAATGGACTGCTACTGCAGGCGACCCATTGCACATTGGCATCATGCAGCCCGCGCTTCCCGTCGCCGCGAAGTGGGACAGCACACAGCTTGCCGCTATTCTTGAGCAAAACCGCCTGATGACCCGTGAACTGCTGGGCAACGACCTGGTGGTCTGGCCAGAATCCGCGGTGCCGACGCTGGAAGAGCGGGCAAAACCCTTTCTTGCCGCAATGGCAAAAAGGGCGCTGGAGACCAATACCGCCCTGCTCACGGGAATTCCCACGCGCAATACCACAACGCGGCAATACCACAATTCCGTGATGGCTCTCGGCACAGCAAGCGGCATTTACCACAAGCAACACCTGGTACCCTTTGGGGAATATGTACCCTTTGAACGCTGGCTTGGCGGGACAATGGCCTTTTTGAACCTGCCCATGTCGGTCTTCAGCCCCGGGGCCGCCCTACAACAACCCATTCGTACCAATGATATCCGTATTGGCACAGCCATTTGCTACGAAATTGTTTTCCCTGACCTGGTGGCAGCTACTGCCAACCGTTCAAATCTGCTTCTGACCGTCAGCAACGATAGCTGGTTCGGCAGATCCATCGGTCCAAAACAGCACTTTCAGATGGCCAGAATGCGGGCGGCAGAAAACCGCAAACCGCTGATTCGCGCCACCAATGATGGCATTACGGCTCTGATCAACCATCATGGCAAGGTCGTCGCTACGACACCCCCTTTCATTCGCAGCACCCTCACAGGCCAACTGACGCCCTATCGGGGCCAGACACCCTTCGGCCGATGGGGTTCGAATCCGGTATTGCTGTGCTTGCTGATCATGCTGCTAGCCGCTTTCTGGAAATCCCGGGCCAACTGACGCAAACCTCAGCGGCAGGAGTAATGAGCCGCCAATAGTCGCATCGCGGGCTGTGTCTGCCCCCTCCTTTAGCCTATAATTGGCGGCTTTTCTGGCCTAGTGCCCAACCTCACAATACAGAGTGTCGATGAAAGACCAATATCACCCCAGTGAAATAGAAACTGTCGTCCAGCAACACTGGCAGGAAACCGCCGCCTTCGAAGTCAGCGAAATTCCCGGCAGGGAAAAGTACTACTGTCTGGCGATGTTCCCCTACCCAAGCGGCAAGCTGCACATGGGGCACGTGCGCAACTATACGATTGGGGATGTGATTGCCCGCTACCAGCGGATGCTCGGCAAGAATGTATTGCAACCCATGGGCTGGGACGCATTTGGCCTGCCAGCGGAAAACGCGGCCATCAAACACCATACAGCCCCGGCAAAATGGACCTACGAAAATATTGAGTATATGAAAGCCCAATTAAAACGGTTGGGCTTCGGTTATGACTGGTCGCGTGAACTGGCCACCTGCAAGCCGGATTATTACCGCTGGGAACAGTGGTTTTTTACCCGACTCTACGAGAAAGGCCTGGTGTACAGGAAAACAGCCGGGGTCAACTGGTGCCCCAACGACCAGACCGTACTGGCCAACGAGCAGGTTATAGACGGCTGTTGCTGGCGCTGTGACACCCCGGTGGAGCGCAAGGAAATACCCCAATGGTTTATCAGGATTACCGACTACGCTGAAGAACTCCTGGCTGATCTCGACAAACTGGATGGCTGGCCGGAACAGGTGCGCACCATGCAGCGCAACT
>DDNV01000085.1:19157-21630 GCA_002341315.1 Cellvibrionales bacterium UBA2511 | reverse complement strand
AACTGGATGGCTGGCCGGAACAGGTGCGCACCATGCAACGCAACTGGATCGGCAAAAGCCGCGGAGTACAGTTCCGCTTCCAGCTGGAACAGGGCGTGGATGACATCGACCACTTTGAAGTGTACACCACCCGCCCCGACACGCTAATGGGCATCACCTACGCCAGTATCGCTGCAGAGCACCCTATTGCCCTGGCGCTGGCCAAAACAAATCCGGAACTGGCAACCTTTATCCAGAACTGTAAGACCCAGTCCATGGCGGAATCCGACATGGCCACCATGGAAAAAAAGGGCATGGCCACCGGCCTCAATGCCATCCATCCGATCAGTGGCGAAGCGGTTCCGGTATGGGTAGCCAACTACGTGCTGATGGACTACGGCACTGGTGCGATTATGGCGGTTCCGGCCCACGACGAACGGGATTTTGAATTCGCCAACAAATACAGACTACCCATCAAACAGGTTTTTCACCTACGTGAAAATAAAGTCGATAACGTTCACCAACCTTTCGACACCTCAAACTGGCAGGAATGGTATGCCCGGAAAACCAGCGAACTGGAGACTGTAAACTCCCGGGAGTTTGACGGCTTGAGTCCAGAAAAAGCTTTCGACGCGATCGCTGCCAAATTGACCGAACTGGGCAGCGGCGAAATAAAAACCAACTACCGTTTGCGCGACTGGGGCGTTTCCCGCCAGCGCTACTGGGGTGCCCCGATCCCCATACTGAACCTCCCGGAAGGTGGAGAAATTGCCGTTCCCGCCGACCGCTTGCCCGTGCTGTTGCCGGAAGACGTGGTGATGGACGGAGTCCACTCGCCGATCAAAGCGGATCGGGAGTGGTGCAAGGTCCAGTTCAATGGTCAGATGGTCGAGCGGGAAACAGACACATTCGATACTTTTATGGAATCGAGCTGGTATTACGCCCGCTATACCTCCCCGAACGCCACCGAGGGGATGCTCGACAGCAAAGCCGCCAATTACTGGCTGCCCGTTGACCAATATATCGGGGGTATCGAACACGCGATTCTGCACTTGCTGTACGCAAGGTTTTTCCACAAATTGATGCGCGACGAGGGTCTGCTGAATTCCGATGAACCCTTCACCCGGCTGCTGTGCCAGGGCATGGTGCTCAAAGACGGCACCAAAATGTCCAAATCCAAAGGCAACACCGTGGACCCACAACAGCTGATTGACCGTTACGGCGCAGATACTGTCCGGTTGTTCACCATGTTTGCCGCACCACCGGAACAGTCACTGGAATGGAATGACAGCGGGGTTGAAGGGGCCCATCGGTTTTTGCGGAAACTCTGGAAAATGGTTCACGCCCATCTGGAGGCAGGCTCCCCCGGCGAACTGGATACCGGGACGCTTGGTCAGACGCAGCGGGATCTGCGCCGTAAAACCCATGAAACAATCGTTAAGGTCAGTGATGACTTCGGCCGCCGACAGACCTTCAATACCGCCATTGCCGCCGTGATGGAGTTGCTCAATGAGCTGGCCAGATCCGTCGATCGCGGCTCAGTTAATGGCCTTGCTGTAGAGCGGGAAGCATTAACCATTACCGTACAGGTGCTGGCACCGATTGTGCCCCATATCTGCCACGCACTCTGGCAGGCGCTCGGTCACACTGACAGCCTGCTGGACACACCGTGGCCAGTTCCCGACCAGGTTGCACTGACAAAAAGCACCCTTCAAATGGTGGTTCAGGTCAACGGCAAGCTTCGTGCACAGATCGATGTGGCCGTCGACGCAGACCGGCAGAGCATCGAGGATAGCGCGCTGACCCATGAAAATGTTCTTCGCTTTACGACAGGGCAAACCATCCGTAAAGTAATCGTGGTGCCCGGCAAACTGGTCAACATTGTTGCCAACTGACAACCCGCAACCGCACGCTGAAAAAGTGACAACCTAAGGAATAACAATGAAACGATTTTTTTGTCTGGCCATAACCGGTTTGCTGGTGACCACCCTCGCCGCCGGCTGTGGGTGGCGTTTGCGGGGCACGGGATCGGTTGACAATGTCTCCAGTGTACATATCAGCAGTCAGGGCCGGTTTAATGACTTTTATGAGGCCCTTTCGAGATCACTGCAGGCCAACGATATCACCGTGGTGAAGAATGCCACGGACGCACAATACAACATTGTGATTCTCGACCAGAAATACTCCCGCAAGACCGCCACCGTCAGCGTCACCGTGCGGGTCTCTGAATACCAGCTCACCGAAGAAGTGACGATCATGATATTGGCGGCCAACGGACAGCCGCTATTGCAGCGCACCACCCTCAGCACAGAAAGATTCTTTGATTTCGATGAAAATGATGTTCAGTCGAAAGAAGACGAAGCCAACCTGCTGCGGCGTGAAATGCGGAATGACCTGATCCGCCAGATCATCAGCCGTCTCGATGCTGTTGCCAACCGCTCGACGATCGTACCGGGTCCCGATGCGACTGAAGGCTGAACAACTCGGCACTCAC
>DDNV01000085.1:14205-19078 GCA_002341315.1 Cellvibrionales bacterium UBA2511 | reverse complement strand
CAAACAACTCGGCACTCACCTCTCTCAAGGCACTCTGGCCCCTCTTTATCTGGTCAGCGGAGATGAGACACTGCTGGTCCAGGAGGCGGCAGATGCTATCCGGGCTGCTGCCTTCCTGCAGGGCTACACTGAACGCGAAATCCTCCATGCCGAAAGCAGTTTCGACTGGAATACCGTACTGACCGAAGCCAACAGTCTGTCATTGTTCGCTGAAAAGAAAATTATCGAGATTCGAATTGCCAACGGCAAACCGGGGGACAAGGGTTCAAAGGTGCTTCAGGAATGCGCTGGCAACCCCACTGACGACACTTTGTTGCTGATCATCACGCCGAAACTGGAAGCTGCCACCGTGCGTAGCAAATGGGTTAAGGCCATCGAGGCCCACGGCGCTCTGGTACAGACGTGGCCCGTACCCCCTGATCAGCTTCCCGGCTGGATCGGAAAACGCCTTCAGCAGGCTGGCATCAGAGCAGATCGCCAGGCCGTTGAAATCCTCGCCGATCGGGTAGAAGGCAACCTGCTGGCCGCGGTTCAGGAAATTGAAAAGCTCAAGTTGCTGTTACCCGACGGCGAAGTAGATGGTCAAACCATGTCAACAGTGGTTGCCGACAGTGCCCGCTTCAATGTCTTCACACTTGCGGACAAGGCCCTGGAGGGCGACCCCCAGGCTGCCTGTCGCACCCTCAGGGGCCTTCGCGATGAAGGAGCCGAACCCGCCATTATTCTCTGGGCACTGACCCGGGAATTGCGCACGCTGATCAGAGCCGGCGAAGCGCTGGAAAACGGGGATCACCTCGATTGGGTGTTAAAAGACCTGGGAATATGGGAAAAACGTAAACCGTTATTCAAGCAAACCCTGAGGAGGCTGAAACTGACCCGGTTAAAACAGATGCTTCGATTGGCCGCAGGCATCGACCGAGCCATCAAGGGAATACGCATTGCAGACCCCTGGGATGACCTGACAACACTGCTGTTGATGTTCTGTGGCACCCCCACCTTACAGTCGGGAAACCTGAAGCTTTCGCTGAGTTTTCCGGATTGACAGAACAACCAGATGCCCCACCATCAGGCCCAGCAAATCGGCCAGCAAGTCCGCTCCTTCCATGTGGCGATAGCCTGTAAACCCCTGCAGCACCTCCATCAGAATCCCGTAACCCATCAACCCCGGGTAAATCAGCCAGAGAGAAGCATCCGCTGGCAAACTCTGCTTTGACAACAGAAACAGGACGGCAAATGTGATGCCATGCATCAGTTTATCCTGCCCGGAAAACACCATCTGGTCGCCGGTGGGCAATAGAGCCAGTAGCAGCACCGCAATCAAACCAAATAGCAATGTTGCTCGCCAGAATGTCACCTTCGTCATGGCTCTGGCACCGGCCACTAGCGCAGCTTAAGTTGCGACTTTTTTCCCGGGCTGACCTCCCGGCCTGAAACCAACAGGTTCAGTGCCTGCAACCTTTCAAGAGTCCCCACATCCCACCAGGTACCACAAAAAACCTCCCCCGTGACATAACCGCCGCGGATGCCCGCGGCGAGAACATCTCTCAGCGGAAAGCGTTCACTGGCGGAAGAAAACATGGCAAACGTCTCCGGCCTCATGACACTGATACCACTGAAGGTAAAGGTTTGATCCCCAGCCAGAGGATAACCAACACGATGATCCGCATTCAGGGAAAAATCGCCGCCGGTGTGATGCAGAGGGTTGGGCACCAGTACCAAGTGCGCATCCATATCCTCGGACCAGCTTTGCTCGACCAGCGACTGAAGGGGATAATCGGTCCACACGTCGCCATTAATCACAATGAAAGGCTGATTGCCAAGAAGCGGCAGAGCCCGACGAATACCGCCGCCGGTTTCCAGGGGTTCCGTCTCGCGGGACCAGGCAATACTCACACCAAAACGCGAGCCATCGCCGAGAAAAGACTCTATTTGGTCACCCAGCCAGGAGGTGTTGATCACTATTTCGCGCACACCTGCTTCAACCAATCGTTCCACATGGTATTGAATCAGGGGCTTATTACCGATATGCAGCAAGGGCTTGGGTGTCTCATCCGTGAGGGGACGAAGCCTTTCACCATACCCCGCCGCGAGAATCATTGCTTTCATAGAATCTATCCTTACTTGCCATCAACGGCATGGCCTATTTCTTCTGATACCAAGGCTGTATTTGCACCAGAGGCATCACACGTCTTTCAAACCAGGACTTGAAGTCATGCAATTCAGGATACGGCGTCAATTGCTCAAGGGTGTAATGGAGAACAAGTGGCAAATCCGCCAGATAGCCCGGCTTTCCATCACGCAACCAGAGCCTGGCAAAAATACCCAGCACTTTGATGTGTCGCTGCAACCCCATCAGGTCAAACCAGCGCAGGAACTGGCTGTCCGGCACCGTATCGGCAACATCTGTCGCTACAACCCGCCGGTAATAGTTGAGAGCTCGCCGCGAAACATACTCAGCGGGCCATCGAATATAACAGTCCCTGAGCAGTGAAACCAAATCATATGTCAGCGGGCCTCTGACAGCGTCCTGAAAATCGATGACCCCGATATCACCATCAGCGAGCAACATCAGGTTACGGGAGTGGAAATCCCGGTGGACGATCACTTCCGGTTGGGAGAGCGCACTCGTCACTAATTGCTCAAAAGTCTGCTCAATGAGCCGACTATCTTCAGTCGTGATATCCAGCCCAAGCAGCTCACGCAAAAACCACTCAGGAAAGAGTCTCATCTCATCCAGCAAACGCTGACAGTCGTACACTGCCAAACCACTATCAGCGAGTGGAACACCCTGCAACACCAACAGCGTATCTTCTGCTTCCCGGTAGAACCGATCCGCTGTTTCAGAGGACAGGAGCGGTAACAGTAACTGGTCGCCAAAATCCTCAAGTAACAGAAACCCCTGCGAGTAATCGACGGCATAAATACGGGGTGTACGGACACCACCGCGCTTGAGCAACGCCGCAATACGAACAAAAGCTTCGTTATTTTCGTGTTCCGGCGGCGCGGAAACAGCGAGCAGTGATGGCGCACAATTCACCCGAAAATAGCGCCGAAAGCCGGCATCACCACTCAGCGGATAAAGCTCTGGTGTAGCCGATGTCAAAAATTGCCGGGGCAGGGAGCGCTCTACCCACTGCTGAAGATTTTGGTGATCAGACATGTTTGAGGAAAGCATATGGAAAAAAGGTTAGCCATTCTAGCCCAAACCCTCGCATGATGCCCCAGAATCGGTAAAATGTACCGTCGCATTAAAGACACCGCCTGCCCAGAGAGAACACGGAAAATCAGAATGCCCATAAAAACGAGTCATATCCGTACCAGGCTCTACCATGCCTTGCGCTCACAGTATTCCCGGACATCCGGATTATTGCTCTTTGGCTTGCTTGTTTCCGCACCAGTAGCCGCTGAGAACCAGGATTCTTACAGCCAATGGGAGTGTCGGGCAACGGCCGATGGTAGCTGGGCATGCGGTGAAAAGCATATGTCCGGCAGGACGTTCCCCAGACCCAAACATCCTGAACCGGTAATCCCGCCGGAAGACAGTGGTCCCGATGTCAGAGTGGCCAACAACCTGGATTGGGTTGAAGAGGAGGCGCTTACCGATGAAGAGCGCGAAAAGATGGCTACAGGTTGCTGCGGGGCCTATATAGAACCAAAAAGAGACTATGAAGACGCCGAGATGGATCCGGCCGATGCTCCCATGCGGGTTGCCTCAGCATCTACAGAAGTGGAGCAGGAAAACATTGCCCGCCTGCGTGGCGACGTCCAACTGACCCAGGGTTACCGTCAGGTTCGAAGCGACAGCGCCACAGCCGACCAGAATACACGCATCGTCAATCTTGAAGGCAACGTACAGTTCCGCGAACCGGGATTGCTGGTGACTGGCGACAGCGCTCAGATCAACATGGACTCCAAGGACATGCAAATTGAACAGGCCGGTTACCTGTTCCACGAATCCGGAGTGCGCGGTACGGCGACGCAGGCCAAGCGAGTCGATGATGTTTTCTACATCGATAACGCCACTTACACCACCTGCGAACCAGGCAGCAAAGCCTGGCGCCTGGTCAGCAGTAAACTTGACATCAATCCTGAAACCGGGATCGCCAATGCCAAACATGTGCGACTGGAAGTCCAGGATATACCGATACTCTATGCCCCCTGGATACGGTTCCCGATTGATGATCGTCGAGCCACCGGTCTGTTGTTCCCCAGTTTTGACATCGGCGATGAAAACGGCATCGATTATGCGCAACCCATCTACCTGAATCTGGCACCCAACTACGACGCCACCATTACACCGCGCTACATTCAGGAACGCGGGGCCATGGCTGAGGTCGAAGTCCGGCATATGTCCAAACTAACCAACACCATCCTGAGCGGCGCCTTTTTGTCGGACGATGACGGTGGCGATGACCGCGATGACGACCCGGACGAAGTATTCGATACAAGGGATTTCCAGGGCGAAGATCGCTGGCTGGTCAACCTGAATCACCTGGGGGGTATCGGCAAACGCTGGCAAACCCGCGTCGATTACACCAAGGTCAGTGACAGTGAATACTTCCGCGATCTGGACAATGCCACACTGGAGGTCAACAGTCAGACCTATCTCCGCCAGCTGGTTTCCGCCGGTTACCGCACGGATCACTGGCTGTTTGGTATCAAGGGGCAGGAATTCCAGACGATCACCGATGATCCCAACCGGATTGACCAGTACCAGATGCTGCCCCGCCTGGAAGCCCGGGGCAATTATCGCCTCGGCGACTTTGTCTTTAACCTGCAGAACCAGTTCACCGCTTTCGACCACGATGACGATAACGACCTCCTCCCCGGCTATCTCCAGGGTGAAACCTTTTTTGAAGATGAAAAAGGCACC
>DDNV01000085.1:11104-14116 GCA_002341315.1 Cellvibrionales bacterium UBA2511 | reverse complement strand
TTTTGAAGATGAAAAAGGCACCTTCGTGACCGGCGACCGGCTGCGCCTCGATTACGGTTTAACCTGGGACAAACAGTGGGCATGGGGCTACTTCCGGCCCTCGGTCACCCTCAAGCACCTGTCCTACAACCTGGACAATCCGGTGTTGGGTCAGACGGACGACAGCCCCTCGGTCACCGTACCGGTCGGTGTTATCGATACCGGCCTGTTTATGGAGCGCGACACCACCATGCTGACGGGATTTACCCAGACGTTTGAGCCGCGCCTGTACATGGTCCATACCAAGTATGAAGATCAAAGTGATTTGCCGGACTTCGACACATCTCAGATGACATTTACCTATAATCAGCTGTTTCGGGAAGATCGTTTTATCGGCGGTGACCGTATCGGCGATACCGAGCAAGTTTCTCTGGGGCTAACCAGCCGTCTGGTTGAGCAATCCACCGGGATTGAGTGGTTGCGAGCCAGCATCGGCCAGATTTTCTACCTGAGTGACCGCTACGTCTCCCTGAACCCCAACCTGAGCAAATCTTTCCTGAAAGGCCTGGATGACCCCGATGATTTGAATCGCCTACAACGAGATATCGCCGCCGACCTGTTGCGTGATGATTCCGCGTACGCCGCCGAATTTGCCCTGCGGCTCAGCGAACACCTCCGTTTCCAGGCTGACGTGCTCTACGATGAAGACGACAGTGAACTCGACCGGGGTAACGCCAGCCTTCGTTATAACGATCGCAACAACAAGATATTCAATCTGAGTTACCGGTTTAATCGCAGGGTGCCCCGCCTTTCCGATATAGGAAATCAATTCATTGAGATTGATAGCGATATTGAGCAGGCAGACTTTTCCACCTTTCTGCCGATTTCCCGAAGCTGGAGTCTGATCGGACGGTACAATTATGATCTGACCAATAGCCGGGATCTGGAAACCCTGTTCGGGCTCCAGTATGAGAGCTGCTGCTGGAAAATGAGTATTATCGGTCGCCGCTGGCTCGACCGGAATGACTATATTCTGCTACCGGATGAAGATCTGGAACACGACAATGGTGTGTTCTTCCAGATCCAGTTCAAAGGCCTCGCCGGCAGTGGCAGCAAAGTGGAATCCATCCTGCAGGATGGTATTTACGGGTATGAACCACAAAGCAATTACTAATGCAGATGAGCCGGATTATGAACAGCAGTAAAACAAATATTTTCTTCAGCCTGCTCCTGCTGGGGCTTGCCTGGGCATTGCCGGCAAGCTCAGAAGAAATACCACTCGATCATATCGTCGCCGTGGTTGACGATGACGTGGTCATGGCCAGCGAGCTGGAAAAGCGGGTAGCTGATATCTATGCACGACTGGAAAACAGTGAAACCGAGATTCCTGCGGAATCAGTGCTGATCCCACAGGTTCTTGAGCGCCTTATCCTGGAGCGCCTGCAGCTCAACCGGGCACAACGCATGGGGATACGCATCAGCGACGAAGAAGTGACCCAGGCCATGGAGAGAATGGCGGAGAGCCGGGAACAGACGGTTGCTCAAATGATCGAAGACGCCCGTCAGAGCGGAATCGACCTGACGTCGTTGAGGCAACAGCTGCGCAATGAAATTACCATAAACCAGGTTCAGGAAAGAGCCGTTAATCGCCGTATTTACATCAGCGAGCAGGAAGTGGATAACTTCCTGGCCTCCGAAGAGGGCCAACAGTGGTCATCGCCGGATGTTAACCTCGGTCATATCCTGTTGCCCCTATCCTCAGGTGCATCCCGCGAGGACGTTGCCGAGGTAGAACAGAAGGTTCGGGGGCTCTACGAACAACTGCAAAATGGTGCAGACTTCAAAAGCCTGGCAATCGCCCATTCCGGCGCTCAGGATGCACTTCAGGGAGGCGACCTGGGTTGGCGAAAAACAACCCAGCTACCCAGTATTTTTGTCAATGCCGTGGACAAACTGTCCCCGGGCGAGGTCAGCATGCCGATTCGCAGTGATGCCGGTTATCACTTACTCAAACTTTATGATCGTCGGGGTGGCGGCGAACAAATTGTGCAGCAACACAAAGTCCGCCACATCCTGCTAAAACCCAACGAGATTCGCAGTGAAGACGATACCAGAACCATGCTCGAAGGGATGCGCGCCGATATCCTCGGTGGTGCCGACTTTGCCGAATTAGCCAGAAAACACTCCGAGGATATCGGTACTGCTCTGGGCGGCGGTGATCTCGGCTGGTCCCTGCCGGGACAGTTTGTACCGGAATTTGAGCAAATCATGGGCAGTATTGACACAATGGCGATCAGTGAACCTTTCCGCACCCAGTTCGGCTGGCATATTCTGCAGGTAACCGAACGTCGTCGTCAGGATTTCAGTGACGAGATACAACAGCGTCAGGCTGAAAACATCATCCGGAGACGCAAGTTCGATGAAGAACAGCAAATCTGGCTGCGGGAAATACGCGACGAGGCATTTGTAGACATTAAACTGTGATTCGACTTGCCATTACACCAGGCGAACCAGCCGGTATTGGTCCCGACCTGATTATCAAACTGGCACAGCGTCCAAATGCTGCAGAACTGGTGGTGTACGCTGATCCTGAATTACTCCTGGCCCGAGCCAGGGAATTAAATCTTCCCCTGCGGCTACGCCAGCTCTCGACGGAGATGCCTCCCTCCCCATTGGCGGCTGGCGAACTCACTATCAGGCCAATTCAACTGAGTATGCCCGCCAGACCCGGCATACTTGACTCGCACAATGCGACGTATGTATTGGAGACTTTATCTACTGCGCTTGCAGACTGCCAATCAAATGTTTGTCGGGCACTGGTAACCGGCCCTGTGCACAAGGGCATCATCAATGATGCAGGCATTCCGTTCACGGGGCACACCGAATTTCTCGCAGAGAAAACCCATACACCAAAAGTGGTCATGATGTTGGCTACCGAAGGCCTTCGGGTTGCATTGGCCACGACACACCTGCCACTTAGCCAGGTGCCAGCTCAGATTACGCGAGCGGGTTTGACTGAGACAATTGATATTT
>DDNV01000085.1:0-11075 GCA_002341315.1 Cellvibrionales bacterium UBA2511 | reverse complement strand
GTCGGATTTACAGCGGAAATTCGGTCTGCAGACGCCAAGGATATTGGTGTGTGGGCTCAATCCCCACGCAGGCGAGAACGGCCATCTAGGCATGGAGGAAATTCAGGTGATAGAACCCGTAGTGGCGCAGCTGCGCGGTCTGGGGATGCACATTGAGGGTCCCCTGCCAGCAGACACGCTGTTCACGCCAAAGTATCTGAAGCGATGTGATGCGGTATTGGCCATGTATCATGACCAGGGGTTGCCAGTACTCAAATACATAGGCTTTGGTAAAGCCGTCAATATTACGCTAGGCCTACCCATTATCCGTACGTCAGTTGACCATGGCACTGCACTGGATCTGGCAGGAACGGGGCTTGCCAGCACAGGCAGCCTGATCGCGGCCATCACCACAGCCACCTGTATGGCAAAGGCAAATGTCTATCCATGAACCGGGATGATTCGCACCAACACAGGGCCCGCAAAAGATTTGGCCAGAACTTTCTGGTCGACCACCATGTGATCGACAAAATTATCGCTGCCATTGCACCAAAACCAGAACAGAACATCATCGAAATTGGACCCGGCCATGGGGCCATCACCGAGCCCATACTGGCCAAATGCCCCTCCCTGAAAGTGGTGGAGCTGGACCGCGATCTTATCCCGCTACTCACAGAAAAACTCGCCGGCTACCCGGATTTTCAGATTCATCAGGGTGACGCACTGAAAATCGATTTCAGCCAGTTCTATCAGGCGGGTCGGGCAATGCGCATTATTGGCAATCTGCCGTACAACATCTCAACACCACTAATTTTTCACCTATTGGGTTTCAGCCCGCAGATCCAAGATATGCACTTCATGCTGCAAAAAGAAGTGGTGGACCGATTGGCGGCCTCACCCGGCGACAAAAACTATGGCAGGCTGAGCGTGATGGTGCAGTATTACAGTAGCGTACAGCCATTATTTAGCGTTCCGTCCACAGCATTCAGGCCAGCGCCCAAAGTAGAGTCCGCTATTGTTCGACTGCTACCGTACAGCCAGCCACCCCACCCCGCGAACGACCTGGAATTACTGACCAGACTGGTGAGTGCCAGTTTCCAGCAACGGCGGAAAACTATGCGCAACACACTGAAATATATGCTTGATACCACCCAGCTTGAACAACTTGATATTGATATATCACTTCGCCCTCAAAATCTCAGCGTGGTGGACTTTGTCCATCTCAGCAACCAGATAGGAGCCCTGCAATGAACCGGATCGTCGTTGAGGTCACACCAGAGTATCTCCCCGGCCAATCCGAACCGGACAATAATAAATTTACGTTCGCCTACCATATCGCGATACGCAACCAGGGCGACACAACAGCCCAACTGATCAGCCGCCACTGGGTCATCACGGATGGCAATGCCAAGATCAAAGAAGTCCAGGGCCCTGGGGTCGTAGGCGAAAAACCGCTGATTGCCCCTGGCCAGTCTTTCCGATACAGCAGCGGGGTCGTCCTGGATACCGAGGTGGGTACCATGGAGGGCAGCTATCAAATGGTCAGCGACCAGGGAGAAACCTTTGATGCCAAAATACCTGCCTTTCTGCTCTCCGTACCAGGAAGAGTGCATTGACCACCTATGCAGTAGGTGATCTGCAAGGCTGCCTGAAGCCTCTGCAGCAGTTGCTGGAGAAAGTCCACTTTGAGCCCGGCAAGGATTGCCTATGGTCGGTGGGAGACATCGTTAACCGCGGCCCGGACTCCCTCGAAGCCTTGCGCTTCTGCCATCGGCTGGGAAATTCCTTGCAAATGGTGCTGGGCAATCACGACCTGCATTTACTGGCCATCGCTCACGGCGCGCGCGCTCCCGGCCGCAACGATACCCTGGAAGCCATCCTGAAAGCACCGGACCGGGATCAATTGCTCAACTGGTTGCAATTACAACCGCTGATGGTTTCACAGGGCGACTGGTTGATGGTCCATGCGGGAATCCCACCACAGTGGACACGCGATGACGCCCTGACACGGGCAAGAGAAATCAGTAACGTTTTGCGAGAGCCGGAACAGGCAAGCGCGTTCTTTCAAAGCATGTATGGCGATCAACCCGACCAGTGGAACGACCACCTCAACGGGCCGGAACGCTGGCGTCTGATTACCAACTATTTCACGCGAATGCGTTTTTGTTCGGCTACGGGGAAGCTGGAGCTTCGCAGTAAGGACACACCGAATGAGCCACCGGCGGGCTATGCTCCCTGGTATAGTCACCCGCATCGGAAAACCCGTCAGTGGAAAATCATTTTTGGCCACTGGGCCGCATTACAGGGACAACCCTGTGGCAGCAACCTGTTTCCTCTGGACACCGGCTGTGTCTGGGGTGGCCCCATGCGATTGATGAACCTGGACACCGGCACCTGCTTTCACCAACACTTGTAAATACCGCCTCGCGGTATCCCGTTTCGAATCAACCATGAAGCCGATAGAATAACGTCTTAATTTTGCAACCAACCCATAATTGATAATTACAAGGTGACGCAAATGATTCGCTCTCTGTCCAACCTGTTTACCCGTATTATGCAGCGTTGGATGCCCGACGCCTTTATCTTTGCCATCCTGCTGACCTTCATTGTGCTACTGGCGGGTATCCTTGGTGAAACACAACGCCCGTCTGATATGGTTCGCTTTTGGGGGGATGGTGTATGGAACCTGCTGGTATTTTCCATGCAGGTCACTGTGACACTGGTGACCGGCAGTGTGCTGGCGCAAACAGCGCCGGTTAAAAAACTGTTGCGATCGCTGGCCTGTCTCGCCAAAACACCGGGCCAGGCCATCATTCTCATGACCACAATCGCACTGGTTTGTGGCTGGATCAGCTGGGGGTTCGGGCTGATCACCAGCGCTCTGATGGCTCGAGAAATTGCACGCCATGTCAAGGGGGTTCACTACCCACTTTTAGTGGCATCGGCTTACTCGGGAATGGTTATCTGGCACGCGGGATTATCTGGCTCCATTCCACTGAAGATTGCCGTGGCCGACGGCGATATTATCAGCAATTTGATGGGCGGTATCACTATCCCACTGGCAGAGACTATTTTCAGCTGGGAAGTTTTGCTCATCTGCCTGGTGATGCTAGTGACATTACCCGTTATTTTTCGGTTGATGATGCCACCACCCGACGCCGTCCGCGAAGTCACCCCGCAACAAATGGGCATCACCGAAGAGATTCATGTCAGAGCCGATACACCGGCAGACCGGATTGAGCACAGCCGTCTGCCAACCCTGATGCTCGGCCTATTGGGTTGCGCCTACCTGTTTGAGTTTTTCAGTGACGGCGGCCGTATCGGCCTGAATACGGTCAATTTCGTGTTTCTGGTGACGGGGCTACTCCTGCACCGCTCCGCCCGCAATTACCTTTCTGCTGTCAACGAGGCGGTAAAAGGTCTGTCCGGCATTGTCCTGCAGTTCCCCCTCTACGCCGGAATCATGGGCATGATGGCACAATCCGGGCTGGCTGCATCCGTATCCGAGTGGTTCATCAGTATTTCCAATGAACACACGTTTAACCTGTTTACATTCCTCAGTGCCGGGATAGTAAATTTCTTTATCCCTTCTGGGGGCGGACAGTGGGCAATCCAGGCACCAATTGTTATTCCCGCCGCACAATCACTGGGGATACCACTGAATCAGGCCGCCATGGCTGTCGCCCTGGGTGATGCCTGGACCAATATGATTCAGCCATTCTGGGCACTTCCCTTACTGGGCATAGCCAGGTTGGGCATCAAGGATATTATGGGTTACTGCACTGTGGCGCTACTCTGGTCAGGTCTCGTCTACGGTGTCGCACTATTACTGCTATTCTGACTGGCTTGGTAGGAAGTTCTCCGCCGGTCTAATAGCTATTAATGTCAGCCGTACCCGTGTATTTCCATTCAGGGCCAGTTGGCAGACAATAAGTAAATCAAAAACAGGGGACTTGGGTTGCTGCTTATCAGGTTGATTCGTCGCATCTCCTGCCACATATTGTCAGTTGAAAGACCAGCAGAAACGAATGCCTCTCCCGGGAACGGCGCTGACAGACAAGGAATCAAACTATCGCTTTGATGATTTCAACAACCCGTTGTTCGTTCACTGGTATCATATAGCCCGGTTTCCACTCAGCGCACATTAATCTCTGCAAGAGCACTATCGAACATTATGAAGATTTACGCGACCGCGCTTTTTTTTATGCTGGCAAGCTGTTCCGCCACAGCCAGCATAATCCCCTATTTCAGACTGGAAGATGGTCACACCAACTGGCAGTACGTTGCCAATTGGTCCAGTGGTATTTTTATCATTCTCCTTTCCGTCACCGTCGTTACACTTTTTTTCAGTCGTCGGCAGGCACACCGTGCCAACAAGGCGCTGGAAGTCATCCGCCAGGAGCTTGAACAACGCGTCAAGGAGCGCACGGCGACGCTGGATGAGTCAAACCGCTTACTGCAAAAGGCCAATGTTTTGTTACAGGGTGAAATTGTCCAGCACCGGGAAACAACCAGCCGGCTTCGCTCCTCTGAAGCCTACATAAAAGATGTGTTGAGTTCGATGCCGCTGATGCTAATCGGTTTAACCGAAACGGGCAGCATCACACAATGGAACCGCCGCGCAGAAGAAATCACAGGTATCCCGGCAGCACAGGCGCTGTCAAAAAACCTGTGGCAAACCTACCCAACGATCACTTTGTCGAGGGAACAGGTAAAGAAGGCGTTAAGCGATAAAAAACCAGTGACCATCAAACACAGCCAGCGGGGCCAATACCATTTTGATATAACCATTTACCCATTGCGCAATCAGGCAGAAACCGATGTGGTCATCCTGATTGACGATGTCACACAACACATTCTTACATCCAACATGCTGATTCAGCGCGACAAGATGTCCTCCATGGGCGAACTGGCAGCGACCATGGCCCACGATATTAATGCCCCGTTGCAGATTATTTTGAATGACCTTCAGACCGCATACCAATTATTACAAACAAATAGGGCCAGCTCGCCGTGGGCAGATGACGTAACCAACGTACTGGAAGAGGCAGATCATCAGGGACAGCAGGCGCTGGCCGTTATCAACAATTTGCTGGACTTCTCCAAGAGTCGCGGTGGCGAGAAACGACTGGCAAACATCACTGGACTTATCGACCACACGATCGAATTGGCCAATGATGTGCTTTCGGTACCGTCCGGGTTGCGCTTTCGGGAAATCAAAATAGAACGACACTACAGCCGAAACCTCCCGGATATTCCCTGCTACGCATCAGAATTACAGCAGGTATTTCTCAGCTTGTTCCGCCATGCCTGTCACGCACTCGGCCAGGTGAACAGGTCGGAACACACACCGATTATTCGCATTCAGGTCATTGTTTGTTATGACATGCTCTGGATCAAGGTCCAACACAACGGCCTGGGCATCAGCTATGATGAACAACAGTATATATTTGAACCCTTCTTCACCAATAAAGCAGGCAAATCATCCGCAGAAGACTATGACGCGGGTAAGCGCCTCTCGTTCTCACACTTCATCATCACAGAACAACACAAAGGGCAGCTCGCAGTTACCTCTGACATGAATGTGGGCACCACCTTCCATATCCAGTTGCCCCTGGCATAGGTATAGACATAATCCTCTGCCTGTATCAGCTGCGATAGCCCTGGGGATTACCCAGCTGCCAGCGCCAACTGTCTTCCATCATCTCAGACAGGCCACGCGATGCTGTCCATCTGAGCTCGCTTTCGGCCTTGGATGTATCCGCCCAACAGGCCGCAATATCCCCCGCCCTGCGCGGAGCCATTTTAAAGGACACCGTCTTTCCACTGGCAGATTCAAATGCCCTTATCATTTCCAGCACGGAATAGCCTTTACCGGTACCGAGGTTCCAGGTGTGACATCCCGAAGTGCTTTCACCCTGGGCAAGGTAGTCCAATGCACGGACATGACCCTCGGCCAGATCCATCACGTGAAGATAGTCTCGAACGCCCGTTCCATCGATAGTTGGGTAGTCCGAACCGAATACCGATAAGGCAGGCAAACGACCGATTGCCACCTGGGAAATGTAAGGTAATAAATTGTTTGGAATCCCATTGGGATCTTCACCGATCAAGCCACTGGGATGGGCACCCACCGGATTGAAATAGCGCATCAGACCAATTTGCCAGGCCCCGGATCCTGCACACTGTTCAGCACTCACTAAATCGCACAGAATTTCCTCCACCATCAGCTTGGAACGGCCGTAGGGATTTGTGGCGGCGAGCGGGAAATCCTCCTTGATGGGCACTGTAGACGGATCGCCATAGACGGTAGCCGAAGAACTGAAAATTAAAAGGGTAACCTGATGTTTCTGCATTGCTTCACACAGGGTTAGCGTGCCTGCAACGTTGTTACGATAATAGAGAAGTGGCTTTTCACAGGACTCACCGACCGCTTTATAGCCCGCAAAATGCATCACTGCATCGATATTGTGACTATTAAAAATACTGTCCAGAACCCGATGGTGATTGACATCACCTTCCACCACAGGAAAACCCTTTCCAGTAATTTGTTTGACTCGATCTAGCGACGTCATACAACTGTTTGCGAAGTTATCCAACACAACAATATCGTGGCCTGCTTCAAGCAGCGCGACACAGGCATGACTGCCAATATAACCTGCACCTCCAGTGACCAGTACTTTCATTGCAGCACCCTGTATCTAAAAATTATCAGCAATTATTCCGTAGTCCAAAAAAGACTTTCACGCACTTATAGTTTTGCCGGAAAAAAGGCATAAAAAAGCCGGACATTCGTCCGGCTCTTATCTGACCAAATCACCATGGTCAATTACTCATCGTCGTCCAAATCAACCGGTTCCACATCCGGACGGTCTACCAGCTCGACATAAGCCATCGGCGCGGCATCACCAGAGCGCAGCCCGCATTTGAGAATGCGGATATAACCACCGGGGCGACTTTCATAGCGCGGGCCGAGTTCGGNNCCAAACAATTTACCGACAGCTGACTTGCAACGCAAACGGTCAAATGCCAAACGGCGATTGGCAACGCTGTCCTGCTTTGACAAAGTAATCAGCGGTTCGGCAAAACGCCGCAACTCTTTTGCTTTTGGCAGCGTAGTCCTGATCAATTCATGCTCAACCAGGGAGGTCGTCATATTGCGAAACATGGCGCGACGGTGGGCACCTGTACGACTTAATTTGCGGCCACTAAGACGATGACGCATGATTTTATACTTCCTTTAAAATAATGTTGCTGTTAACTCAGCAAGTATTCTATGCAACAGTGGCAGATAACATCTGCAACCCTAATCAATTAAACCTGTTCAGTGTCAGAACGCAGGCTGGCAGGTGGCCAGTTCTCCAGGCGCATACCCAGGGAAAGTCCACGGGATGCTAGTACGTCCTTGATTTCAGTGAGCGACTTTTTACCAAGATTTGGTGTCTTGAGCAGCTCGACCTCAGTGCGCTGAATAAGATCACCAATGTAATAGATGCTCTCCGCTTTCAGGCAGTTTGCTGAACGGACCGTCAGCTCAAGATCATCGACAGGACGCAAGAGGATCGGATCCACTTCTTCCTCTCTCTCTACCGGCTCAGCAAGATTTTCGCTTTCCAGATCGACAAATACGGCCAGCTGCTGTTGCAGAATGGTAGCTGCACGACGAATGGCCTCTTCAGGATCAATGGTGCCATTAGTCTCAAGATCCAGCACAAGTTTGTCGAGGTCAGTACGCTGCTCAACCCGGGCACTCTCAACAACATAAGCCACACGGCGAACAGGGCTGAAGGTGGCGTCCAACTGGAGACGGCCAATAGAGCGGGTCTCATCTTCATCATTACCACGGCTATCGACAGGCTGATAACCACGTCCTGTCGTAATGTGTAACTGCATATTCAGAGCCGTATCGCCCGTTATGGTGGCAATCAGGTGATCAGGATTTTTAATTTCTACAGAGTTATCTACCTGGATATCACCTGCAGTCACAACCCCTTTACCTTTTTTGCTGAGGGTCAGCGTAACCTCGTCCTTATCGTGCAGTACGATCGCAACTTCTTTGAGGTTCAGAAGAATTTCAATAACATCTTCCTGAACGCCTTCAATACTGCTGTATTCGTGTAGGACACCGTCAATCTCGACCTCGACAATGGCCGCACCACCCATTGATGACAACAGAATGCGGCGTAGCGCATTACCCAGTGTATGACCAAATCCACGCTCCAATGGTTCTAAAACGACCTTGGCGCGGGTTGGTCCGAGCTCGGTTACGTCGATGTTGCGTGGTGTCAAAAACTCATTTACTGATGTCTGCATATCTGTACCTGTTAGATGGGGTCGCTTAACTGGTTTTCAGCCTTCAGTTCTTTACTTCGAGTAAAGTTCAACAATGAGGTTTTCATTGATTTCAGCAGGGAGATCGCTGCGCACCGGATTGCGCTTGAACACACCTTCCAGTTTATTCGCATCTATTTCCATCCAGTCAACCAATCCTCGCTGCGAAGCAATTTGCATCGCAGACTGAATACGTAACTGTTTTTTACATTTTTCACGAATGCTCACTACGTCGCCATCCATCACTCTGTATGAGGGGATATTGACCTTTTTGCCATTCACTTGAATAGAGTTGTGAGCAACAAGTTGACGAGCCTCTGCACGCGTGGAACCGAAGCCCATACGGTAAACAACGTTATCCAAACGGCGCTCAAGCAGTTGCAGCAGGTTTTCACCCGTCGCACCTTTTATGCGGGCCGCTTCCTTGTAGTAATTGCGGAATTGTTTTTCCAGTACGCCGTAAAGTCGACGCACTTTTTGTTTTTCGCGCAACTGAACGCCATAGTCAGAAAGACGACCACGACGTTGACCGTGTTGGCCGGGTGCACTTTCTGCGCGACACTTTGACTCCAGTGGACGAATACCACTCTTGAGAAAAAGATCCGTGCCTTCGCGTCGGGAAAGCTTACAGGTCGGTCCAAGATATCTTGCCATTAGTTAACTATCCTCTTATACCCGACGCTTTTTCGGCGGACGACAGCCGTTGTGCGGGATCGGTGTCACGTCGGTGATATTGGTAATTTTGAAGCCTGCATTGTTCAGTGCGCGCACGGCAGACTCACGTCCTGGCCCGGGGCCTTTCACCTGAACATCCAGATTTTTCAATCCGTATTCCTGTGCAGCGAGGCCAGCACGCTCCGCAGCTACCTGAGCAGCAAAAGGCGTACTTTTCCGTGAACCGCGGAAGCCAGAACCACCAGAGGTAGCCCAGCTGAGGGTATTACCCTGACGATCACTAATCGTTACGATCGTATTGTTGAATGAAGCGTGAATATGCGCCACACCATCAACAACTGTCTTTTTGACTTTTTTCCGAGTCGATTTTTGTCCAGGCTTTGCCATTTGTCTTTCCTATCGCTTGATGGGCTTGCGAGGGCCTTTACGGGTACGCGCATTCGTTTTGGTGCGTTGACCGCGCAGCGGCAGACCACGGCGGTGACGGAGACCTCTATAACAGGCCAGGTCCATCAAACGCTTGATGCTCATGCTGACTTCGCGACGCAGATCACCTTCAACTGTATGATCGCCAACAGCATTACGGACAGCGTCCATCTGCTCATCGCTCAAATCGGAAATCTTAACGTCATCGGCAATACCAACCTGAGCACAAATGGCACGGGCTGAACTGCGACCAATCCCGAAAACATAGGTAAGCGAAATCACCGCATGTTTATTATCTGGGATGTTGACACCGGCAATACGGGCCATCACTTTACTCCACTTTTATGTTTAACTGCCGTCAACTTGCTTTAACAGCCCACAGGGCTGGCCAAAAAGGCGCAAAAGGATAGCGTTGAAGGCACAAAAAATCAATAACTGTCTACAACTAACCCTGCCGTTGTTTATGGCGGGGTTCTGCACTACAAATCACTCTCACAACACTCTTGCGTTTAACAACTTTACAGTTGCGGCACATTTTCTTTACCGAAGCACGCACTTTCATAGGAACACCTCAACTTCAACTAGCGAATTCCGCTGCCAAAACCTTTCAGATTCGATTTCTTCATTAGCGATTCATACTGACGTGACATCAAATGAGATTGGACCTGAGCCATGAAATCCATGGTGACAACGACAACAATCAGCAATGAGGTACCACCCAGATAGAAGGGCACATTAAAATAAATATTCAAAAATTGCGGCAGCAAACACACGGCCGCCATATACAAACCACCAACCAGGGTCAACTTTGTCATGACACCGTCGATATAACGTGCAGTTTGTTCGCCGGGACGAATACCGGGTAAGAACGCGCCACCCCGCTTGAGGTTATCCGCCATCTCTTTCGGGTTAAACATCAATGCCGAATAGAAAAAACAGAAGAAAATAATCAACCCGGCAAACAGCAGTACATGCAATGGTTGGCCTGGTCCGAGAAATAGCGCCACGTCCTGCAGCCAATCCGGACTATCTGCCCCCTGGCCAAACCATTGCGCAATAGATGCCGGGAACAACAGAATGCTACTGGCGAAAATTGCCGGTATGACACCTGCCATGTTCACTTTCAGAGGTAGATGGCTGGTTTGTGCCGGCCCTCTGCCCGGTTGTCTTTGCGCATAGTTCACAGTGATGCGGCGCTGTCCACGCTCGACAAACACCACAAAATAAACCACGGCGATAGCCAAAACACCCACGACCAGCAAAGCGAGTATATGCAATTCACCCTGCCGCGATGATTCGAACGCCTGGCCAATTGCAGACGGTATGCCTGCTGCAATACCAGCAAAAATCAGCATTGATATACCGTTACCAACGCCGCGCTCCGTGATCTGCTCACCCAGCCACATCATGAACACGGCCCCAGTCACCAGCGATACTACAGCAATAAAATAAAAGCTGAAGTCCGCGGAAAAAGCCAACCCTTGGCCCGCCAGACCTACTGACATACCAATAGCCTGAACAGTCGCAAGCAGCACGGTGCCGTAACGCGTGTACTGGTTAATTTTGCGTCGTCCAGCATCACCCTCTTTTTTTAACTGCTCCAGCGACGGCGTTACCGCTGTCAGCAACTGCATGATAATCGATGCCGAAATATAGGGCATGAT
>DDNV01000034.1 GCA_002341315.1 Cellvibrionales bacterium UBA2511 | reverse complement strand
CCTCACCCTATCGGCGAGAGCTGTTGCAGCGCTTGCGTATACCATTTGAAATCATTTCGCCCGACATTGACGAACAGCCTCAACCAGCAGAATCCCCTGAAGCGCTGGTCAAACGCCTGTCGCTGGAAAAGGCCATGGCAATCTCCCATCGTTTTGATAACCACCTGATCATTGGTTCAGATCAGGTTGCAGTTAACGAAGGAAAACTGCTGACAAAACCGGGCAATTTTGACAGCGCCTTTAAGCAGCTTCGCTCAGAGTCCGGCAAAAAGGTTCATTTCCTGACTGGCTTGGCATTGCTGGATAGCGCTACCCAACAAAGTCAGGTAGACATGGTGATAACGGAGGTTGTCTTTCGCCGGTTAAGTGACACTGAAATTACTGAATACCTTGTAAGTGATACCCCGTATAACTGTGCCGGCAGCTTCCGCAGTGAAGGACTGGGCATCACGCTGTTTGATGCTGTCTACAGCAGTGACCCCACCGCCCTGATTGGATTACCTCTGATCAGCCTGAATCGAATGCTAATGAACATCTTAACTTAATATTTAGAAAACAATTATAACTTACTGTTTTTTATATTTTTTATAATCACTTCAACATCTGAAAATTTATCCAGACACGCCAACGGCCGATACTGACTCAATCGCCTCGAATCATGAGCGCCGTAGCTTACCCCGATACTCGACATTCCGGCATTCGCAGCCATCGCCAAGTCATATTCTGTGTCGCCAATCATAATTGACTCCTCGGGAGAACACGCAAACTCTTTCATCAATTCAATCAGCATCAAAGGGTGAGGCTTTCCTGCCGTTTCATCGGCGCAACGGGTGCCGTCAAAAAACTGGTCCAGCTGGCGAGCCTGCAAGACCCTGTCCAGACCACGACGACTTTTACCGGTCGCAACAGCAAGCAGATAGCCCTGGTGCTTAAGACGCCACAGGGTTTCAGAAACCCCACTAAAAAAAGGTGATGGTTCACGATCTGCTTCGACAAAATGCCGGGAATAGCTGTCCCGCATGAGGTCAATCTGCTCACGCGCTATACCGGGGAACAGGGTGGTCAATGCATCTACCATTCCCAGCCCCACTATGTTGCGGGCATCCGGATCGGAGGGAGGAGGCAAACCGGCCGACTCCGCCGCACAACGAAGACAATAAACAATACGGGAAAGCGAATCACAGAGTGTGCCGTCCCAGTCAAAGATCAAAAGTTTGGGCACCGACAGTTACTCCAAATTAGTCAACAGAGCGGTCAGATCGTCGGGCAATGGCGATCGAATTTCAACAAGTTGGCCATCGGGCAAACTGACTTCCAGCCGCCCCGCATGCAGAAACATACGCCTCAGGCCCTTCTCTCGCATTTGGCGATTACACTCAACATCAGCATACTTTTCGTCCCCCGCCAGCGGGCAACCTGCGAACTGGCAATGGACACGAATTTGATGGGTACGCCCTGTTTCCAGAGCCACTTCGAGCAAAGTCGCGCCTCGGTAGCGATGCAAAACCTGAAAATGTGTGACTGACGCATTGCCCTCCGGGTCCACCTTGACAATCCGTTCGCCCGACTTCAGCTCATTTTTACGTAGTGGCGCGTTAATCCGCTTCATCCCTTTCGGCCAATTGCCGCAGCACAGCGCCTGATAAACCTTGACTACACGACCGGCACGCATTTCCTCCTGAAGGTGACGCAGCATGGATCGCTTCTTGGCGATCATCAGGCAACCGGATGTCTCCCGATCCAGACGATGAACCAGTTCCAGAAACGGTGCAGAAGGCCGTGCGGCACGCAACGACTCAATCAGGCCAAGACTGACACCACTACCACCATGAACCGCCAGGCCAGCTGGCTTATTGACCACCAGGAACGCAGCATCTTCATAGACAATATTCTGCTCAAGTAACTGCTGCAACTTTGGACTGGGACCCGCTGGCACATCACGCCCCGCTACCCGAACAGGTGGAATTCGCACCACATCACCGACCTGCAGGCGATATTCTGCCTTGACCCGGGAACTATTCACGCGCACTTCACCTTTGCGAAGGATTCTGTAGACTCGCGATTTCGGCACACCTTTCAACCGACCCAGCAAAAAATTATCTATTCGCTGACCGTCATGGTTCTCGTCAATTTTAACGAAGTGGACCCCTAAAGAGCCATTTTGTATCTCAGTCATAGGGTGAGCCTGGAAAAAGGAGATGGATTCTAGCAGTTAGCCCTAACAGGAACACCCATGAAGAAGAAAAAATCACTGATAATCATGCAATTAACCCAATTTACACAGGACTGCAAATTGAAGAGAAAGACAATTGCTGATATATTAACCCCACGTTGAATCGGGCCCGAAATTAGTTCGGCAAAGACGACTGCTCTCACCCAATCAATATGGACAGAGCAGCCCCACTCAACGCGGCGAAAGCCCTTTTGATTTATTACGCCAGTTGTCCCGTAAACCAGCGAGGACAGCTGCCACAGAAAACCGCGCTGAATGCGCAGAGGTTACCACAGGATTTTTTGAACGATATATCGTTCACCAGGCATTGCCAGCCAGACATGTGCTATTTTCGCCTGCCAGTTGCCGGTTACATTAGCAAACTTTACCGCTCGGCTTTTGCCTCTTCGAACGAATAAGTGGCACCATAGCAATCAAGTTGAACACTCGATGGGAATACCGGACAGAATCAGTGATTGATAAAACTAAAGTGTTTAAAAACAAAGGGTTATGACCTTATTTCTATCACCTCCCTCCGTGTAGGTGGTATACACTGCTTTGCTATTTATCCAGTTATATTGCTCATTTTACAGTGGTGCTTCTGCTGCTCTTGTAAGGCGCAAGACAGTAGGATTCTTCAATGAAACGCATGCTTATCAACGCTTCCCAGCCAGAAGAGCTTCGGGTAGCACTGGTCGACGGACAACGTCTCTATGACCTCGACCTGGAAAACCGTACCAGAGAACAACGTAAAGCAAATATCTACAAAGGCAGAATAACCCGGGTTGAACCCAGCCTTGAGGCTGCCTTCGTGGATTATGGCGCAGAACGCCACGGCTTTCTTCCCCTGAAAGAAATCTCACGTGAATACTTTTCCAGAAAATCATCAGACGCCGATGGTCGCATCAAGATTCAGGATGTTATCAAGGAAGGCACTGAAGTCGTCATCCAGGTTGAAAAGGAAGAACGCGGCAATAAAGGGGCGGCATTAACCACGTTTATCAGCCTCGCAGGTCGATATATGGTCCTTATGCCGAACAACCCCAGAGCTGGTGGGATTTCGCGACGTATAGAAGGGGAAGAACGCTCAGAACTGAAATCCGCGATGCGAGACTTGCAAATTCCAAGCGGGGTAGGCGTTATTGTCCGCACAGCTGGAATCGGGCGTTCAGCAGAGGAATTGCAATGGGATCTTGACTATCTGCTGCAACTTTGGGACACCATTCAGGTCGAGGCCAGCAACTGCAAGGCTCCTCACTTTCTGTTTCAGGAAAGCAACGTCATTATTCGTGCCGTTCGCGACTATTTGCGACAGGATATCGGCGAAGTTATCGTGGATAATCGGGAAGCCTATGAGCTGGCTTCGGCATTTATCAAGCAGGTTATGCCCAACTTTCAGAGCCGGGTGAAATACTACGAAGATCCACTGCCCCTATTCAATCGTTACCAAATTGAAAACCAGATAGAAACTGCCTTTGAGCGAGAAGTAAAGCTACCCTCCGGCGGCTCTATTGTGATTGATATCACCGAGGCACTGGTATCTATTGATATCAACTCCTCCAGAGCAACGCGCGGCAGTGATATTGAGGAAACCGCGCTCCGCACCAACCTTGAAGCCGCCGATGAGATTACGCGTCAACTGCGACTTCGCGACATTGGCGGCCTGGTGGTTATTGATTTTATCGACATGGGGTCTACCAAAAACCAGCGCGACGTAGAAAATCGTATGCGCGACGCCCTTGAACTGGACCGTGCAAGGGTTCAAGTGGGTAAAATTTCCCGTTTTGGCTTGCTTGAAATGTCCCGTCAACGGTTGCGGCCATCATTGGAAGAGACCACCTCGAAGGTCTGCCCGCGCTGCCTTGGTCAGGGAACAATCCGGGGTACCCGCTCACTCGCCCTGTCCATTCTTCGCCTTGTTGAAGAAGAGGCCCAAAAAGAGTTCAGTGCTGAAATCCGGGCAATAACCCCAGTCTCAGTGGCGACCTTTCTGCTGAATGAAAAGCGCAAAGAGATTTTTGAGATTGAGAAACGCCACGGATCGAAAATCATTATCCTTCCCAACGAGAAGCTTGAAACACCACATTTCGAAGTACAGCGTATTCGGGAACAGGATGGTCTTGCCAGCGAGTATAGTTACCGTCTTACCAATACATTATCCGAGGAGTTTGCCGCTCCGGAGAATGACCATGTCCAACCCGTCCCCCCGGCTTTACAGCCGGCGGTCAAAACGCCAACGCCCTCTCAACCGGCGCCAGTACCTCTAGAAAAAATCACAAAAATTGTCGAAAAAACTGGCAAACCCGGACTCTTGCGCCGCCTGCTCAATCTGCTCTTCGGTAAAGCTGAAAAGCCGGTTGAACACGACAAAAAGCCGGGTTCAAAAGAACGCGATAAAAACGATGGCCGCTCTCAGGGACGCAACCGTCGCCCTGATGCTCGCCGCAACAACCGCAATCGCAACAAACCAGGCGGCCAAAAGGCCGATCAGCGCGATAACAGCAATACGCCAGAGAATGGCGAAAGGAAACCCCGGCAGCCACGGCAGAACCGCAAACCTCAACAGGAAAAACAACCTGAGGCGGATACCGTAAAGACTGATCGGGAAGAAGAGACCCCAAACAGCACCCGACCACCCCGCCGGGAGGGCGACAAACGGCGCTCTCCTCGCCAACGTCGTCAACGCCAGGAAGTTCCAGCGGAACTACTCGCAGCTGTTGAGGCTCCTGTCGCTGAAACACTGCAAACGGAACCATTGACCGACCAGACAAAAACCGTGACTGACGCGGAAAGAAGCCCATTGTCCAGCGACACTGACAAACCATCCAGGCAGTCAGATAAAGATTTGGCCGAGCCAACGATGGCTGATGACACAGCATTGGTGTCAGATCAGGCAGAAGCTAACAACCAGGGACCATTAAATCTATCAATGGATTCTGACGACGCTGCTGATCACGAAAACGCTGAAACGCCCACGTCGGAAGTCACGACTGTGGTCGACGAACAGGCTGATGAAATTCGGGACATTGAAGCGATCGACGAACCTGGTCAGCCTGCCGAGACGAAAGCAGAGAAAGCAGAGGAAGAGGCAAGACCAGCCAGAACAAACACCGAGGCGTCCGACGACGGTGAACCCCTCGCGAAAGTAGAGCCACCCTCTTCTGCTGCCGACATGGAAACCGCTACCAGTGAAGAAGCCGTCATTCCTTTGGACGACGCTGTTATTCCTGACACCGTGGCTAAGACTGCCTCTGAACCCACTGACGTATCTGCACCTGAATCCATTGAGGACGAATCTGTACCTGAGCTCATTGACCATAGCCAGAAGCAACCGACTCGGGCCAGCAATGACCCGAGAATTGCCCCTCGCCCCGTAGAAAAAATAGATATTGCTACTGACACACGCACCAAGCCACTTCCGCAGCCACTGGACACATCGCAACCTTCTCCCGTCACTGTTGAGCAGGTTAATATTCCCCGGGCGATCAATGATCCTCGAACACAGAACAGGGTTAAGGAAGCCGGATCACCGGAAACGACCGCCATTGAAAAAGCAGTGGAGGCATCGAAAACAGAAACCGTTTAAAAGTGATGGAATAGCTGTCGACGAATGCAGTTTGGCCTTGTCTGCAGTTGAATCCGCTGTATAATCTGCGGCTGTTTTGTGGCCTTCGGGTCAAGTTGGCTTTGTGGTTTCCCGGGCGCCGGGCCACAAAAAACAATTACAGGAGGGATGGCTGAGCGGTTGAAAGCACCGGTCTTGAAAACCGGCGTAGGTTAATAGCCTACCCAGGGTTCGAATCCCTGTCCCTCCGCCATATATGCCCTTGTCTGCAAGGGCTTTTTTTTGACATGCTGACAGACAAAACTGTCGTAGTATAAAAGTAGTATAAAAAAGGTTATAGCTATGGATAAGCCCGACATAAAGCGCGGCGACTGGATTATTCTCAAACCATCAGCAGATGCAGAAGGTGTTGAAGCGCGCGTCTATAATGTCCGTGATGACGGCTCCCTTTTCGTTGGCTACCATCAAGGCAGTTTCAAGACCATGAAAGCCCGCGCAATTTGGGCTGAGACATACTGGCAGGTTGTCTAGACAGCAAATTTTTTGCTTTTCAGTATTCATCCAGTAATCGCTTAGCACCAGCCAGCCCGGTCTTTTGTCCGGGCTTACTCTTCTAATTGACGGTACGGCCATATTGTCCTACTGGCACCACTTCGAAAATAAACAGCACCAAGCTGTCAATCTGAATGTCCAGGCAGAGTCTAAACGGCTGGCGGCCATATTTCGAACAGCTCAAAAACTATCAGGTAATGATGCTCGGTGCACAAGTATTTCTTTCAGGATTCTGAACAAGTCATCTATACGGAACTTATCCCCATCTCATCACTATGCTGGCGATCACTCAGCCACGAAGGGAACACGCCCCTGAAGCTAGCCCGTTTACAATTGCTCAGAGCCGCTAGATAGCATTAGGTGGTAGTCATTGGACTTGTCCCCTGCCAAGACATAGGAAAAACTTTATTCGCCCTGGCGGGAGTCAACTAACTACTGCAGCAGAAGCCTGAGGTGTTTTTGAATAATACGCTCCATAAAAGGGTTTTGGCATACCCACTAGCGCACCTTGAATAAAATCAACACCCATTTCTTTCATAACATAGAATTGTCTTAAGTTTTCCACGCACTCGGCAACAGTTCGGGCCCCCACTTCCGATGCAAGGGACACTGTCGACTTCACCACAGCCCTAGCCCGAGAATTTGATACGACATTCTTAATGATACTGCCATCGATTTTAATTGTATCAATTGGTAAATTAACTACGTAATCCAGTGATGAAAATCCCTTTCCAAAATCATCTAGCGCAAAACTACAACCCAGCCCCTTAGCACGGCGCAAAAATACAGCCGTTCTATTCAAATCAGCTATTCTCGCTGTCTCCGTCAACTCAAAGCAAATCCGATTAGGAGGAAGAACACCAGTTTGGAGCAAACGAAAAATTCGCGCCAAGAAATACGATTTATTTATACTATGCCCAGAAAGATTTAGGTGAACCCGTGAGTACTTATCCCTACAAAGCCTGTCAATAACACCAGCGTTAACCACACCATTTATCACCAAATGGTCCATCAATACAGATCTTCCAATTACTTCCACCCTCTTAACCAAATCAAAAACACTCAAAGGGTGATAGAGAGAGGAACGATCAAAGCCAATCAGCACCTCATATGAAAGGTTATTTTTTGCTCTTTCGGATATGGGGAATATTGACTGGCACCTAAGAAAGAACTTTTTGTTCCTTATAAGGTGTTTCAGGTCATTAACAAAAATATCCTCGGCTTGGAAATTATCGATTAACGTTTTTTTTCGCATCATTCCAAAATACTCCGAAGTAACATCAGGGCCCACATCAAAAAATACAGTGCACGACGGCCCACAATAACCGGCATATAAAGGAAGAATCTATACCTCTTTTAGTAATAGCCTGATAGTTAATGAATATAATGAGAAGTGTAATTCCCTCAAAAAAAAAGAGATTTTTGATAAAAACTGGGGGCTCGGTATCCGGGGACACACTCACCTTCAACCCAGTGTTATTTGATCTTTGCCAGGGGGCGACAGCCCCTTTTCACTCGGTTAATGGATCAACCAATATGCTTCTTATCATCGATTCGAAATAAGTTGCTTCGACGCTGCCCTGATACGAGCCCTTAATTACATTGCCATCAACTCCCAGTCATTGTTGGGCATCAGATGATGTGTAGTGACTACTTGAATCAAAGTCCACGCAGAACTCACCTCCTGACCGGGCTCAGGCCACCAGGGAGCGTCCTAAGGTATTTCAGGTAGGCAACATAACCAGAGAGGTAATGCTCAACATCGTCAATACGAATACGAAATGCATGGTGACGAATGAAAAAGCTGCCTACAATTTTATTCGGATTCTGAAAAAACATGGCAAACTCTGGCCAGAAATAACCGTTTAACAGGTACACAGCTCTCGTCTTGAGGGCTTTTTCGAATTTATCGAGATTAATCTCCCGCAGCAGGTGTTCATATTCGGGTTGCTGCTGGAGGCGATTGATCATAGCCTTGGTCGCCATCATCAACTCGAGCAAAGTGGGAAAAGTCGTCATGCGTTTTTCAACAAAATCCAGATGGTCCGCAACGTTCATAATCCCAAAACGGTAATAGCGTTCATCGGGGCAGTACAGGGTTAATTCGTTAACACAATAGCTGAGCCAGTGATCATGGTGTTGCCAATATTCCTCAGCAATAAAGTGCTCAAAGGCTTTTTCGACCGCATTGATCCATCTCTGTTCGGCAGTCAGTTTGTACAGCCGCATCAGTGCAAATGCCGCTTCGCCGTTGTAGTAGATCACCCGGAAAGATTCCTTGACACTCAAATCCGGATAGTTGAGCACATGTACAAAGCGGCCATTCTCCTGATCCTGCATAAACAGGATACCCTGTGCCAATGCATCCAACAGCTCAAGATAATCTCTTGATCCCGTCAACTCCGTATACTTAACCAGCATCAAAATGCAGACAGCGTTGGCCCCCAGTTTGATTTCGTCTTGCAAATCGATGACGAAAGCCGCGATCCCGTTATTTTCCAGTGGCACTTTTTTCACCAGATGGGCCAAAAAATAACTCATGGACTGCTCGATGCTCGTCATTAGTATCGCATCACCAGTAACTTCCCAAGCCTCCAGCATGGCATAGAGCGTACTGGCGTGCCGCAACGAATTATAAGTATTGATGGGTCGATCAAAACAGGGGTGCCAACCATAGTGAAAACGCCCACTACCCTGCACCTGGCTAGCCAGATAGCGGCTGCCATTCTGAATAAGGGATAGCAGGGTGTCCGGTTTCAGTTCGACAATCTTGCGCCGCCCGGCATTTCGCCCCGACGGATAGAGCAACTGCGGTTGACCATCATGTGCGCAAAATACTCCACCAGTGGTTAGCATATAGACGTTACTGGTATCCGAAAAAGCCAGTGCTTCCAGGCCAAAACGCTTGCGTGCGTATCTGGAAAAGTTTTTTTCATTCAAGCATGCATGAGGGTTGTTCACGCCGCCGTAAAGCATGGCATTAGCATTGAGCTCTTGCTCAATAAAAGCAATGTCGAACGACTCGTCGAGTGCCAGACCAAAACGGAAATAATTGCGCTTGAAAGTTTTGAGGCATTCACGCAGTTGACCGAGTTGCAATGACTGCACGGCCGAAACCCAGTCAACCCGCACCCAGACACTCTCACTATTACTAATGCCGCTCTTCAGCAGACAACGTCCTACCACTGTGTGCCAGGCGTCAAAAAAAGTATCCGCACTGGCATGGAATACCTTTGCCCGACTGCTACCATCGGACACTGACAGAAAAACGGTGAATGCCGGGTAGGGACGATTCAGTGACCTTATGTTGGAGGCGACAATAGGCTCAATACGAGAAATTACATCTAGCAATGCCATGCTGCCGGTTTATCCCTAGCGCTCTCTCAGAGCTTCTCGTGCGTTATTAATCGGTTTCATCAAGTAATCGAAAATTGTTTTTTCACCCGTACGAATATCCACACTAGCGATCATCCCCGGAACAATGAAAAACTTGGCTCCGGCATCATTCTGTAAAAAATCAGCCTCGGTGCGGATAAAAACGTGATAATAAAAGATTTCCGGATTGACCTCATCCTGGGTCGTGTCTGGTGAAACGACACTGACCGTGCCATCCAGATCGCCATAAGTCGTGTAATCGTACGCTGTGATTTTTACCTTGGCAGCTTGGCCGGGCCGGATATAGGCAATATCGCGAGGTGATATTTTTGCCTCGATTAGCAAGCGTCCATCCATGGGTACAATTCTCATCAACTGGCCATTGGGAGCCACAACACCGCCAATGGTTGTCACCTCTATATTCTTAACAATACCCTGTACAGGCGATTTCACGGTCAGGCGTGACAATTCATCTGTCCTGCCTCTGACAACTGATTCCAAGGACTCCGCTTCTGCTTTGGCAGTGGCCAGATCCTCGCGGGCGAGGATCATATACTCCGAGCGTTTTTCACTGGCCTTCAGCTCCAGTTCCGATAGTTGACGCTCCAGACGCAAAACCTCGACATTGCTAGCTGCACCGATGTCTGCCAGAGAGCGGGTAAGGGTTAACTCTTCCTGCACCAGTTTCATGGATTTATGAAGGCCAGCCAGTGAATCACTCAAACCCTGACGTCGGGTATTGTAAAGTCTCATTTCCCTCTCCTGCAGCGCAGGAAATTCATTGAGACCTTGAGGGAAGATCAATTGACTACCGTTTACCTCCGCCTCCAAACGCGCAACCTTTGCTATCGTGGCACGGTACCGGGTGGCACTTTCCTCCACCTTTGACTCCGTTTTAGTGAGATCCAGTTGCGCCAATACCTGACCGGCTTCGACGATATCTCCCTCACTGACACGAAGGTCCTTGAGTATCCCCCCCTCCAAGGATTCAATAAGCTGTTCCCTGGATGAAGGTATAACACGACCAATCCCACTAGAAACTTCTACAACCACAGCAAAGTAAGACCAGAGTAGAAAGCAGGCCACCAGACAGACACAACACCAAACGATATTGATTGCTTTAACGATTTGGGAATCGTCAACATAATCGTTGTAGTGTTTATGACGGTCGCCATACTGTACCAATGCATCAACACTGTATTCACCGACACCCACCTTTGCATCCGATTTCGGACGACAACGTTTCAACCATGTGCCCAACGACAGAAACAATCCTGACAAACCGTTTTCAGTGGCCTTTTGCATTTAACTCTTCCCGGCCTTGAGTTGCTCAACAGGTTTTTTCGAAAGGAAGGCCAACACCTTTTCCTTCTGGTCATCAAGCACCACGCTGCCGTTATCTATCACGATAATCCGGTCAACCAGGTTTAAAATGGGCATACGATGTGTTGCGACCAATAAAGTTTTGGAGTCAGTCCATTCTTTGAGTCGTTGAATAAAATGTTTCTCTGTTGCCTCATCCAGTGAGGCAGTCGGCTCATCAAGCAAGATCACTTCAGAGCGCCTGAGCAGCAAACGTGATAACAGCAGAGATTGCCGCTGCCCCCCTGACATCCCCAAGCCACCCTCCTGGATTAAATGATCCAACCCGTCATGGAGTTTGTGGATAAAATCCCTGGCACCCGTCTGTTCCAATACCTCATACAGATCTTCATCGGAGGCATCAGGTGCTCCCATAAGCAAATTTTCACGAATAGAGCCGTGAAACAATCTGGCATTCTGGCTCAGCAAGCAGACATCTCGCCGGACATCCGCAGGATCTAAATGTGCAAGGCTGACCCCATCCAGAATAACCTCGCCAGCGGCGGGCTCCAACATACCGGACAACGCCTGAAGCAATGTTGATTTACCAGCACCATTCCGGCCCAAAATTGCCACCCGGTCACCCGGTGAAATTTCGAGTTGTTTAACTTCCAATGCCGCAGTTTTGGTTCCTGGGTAATTAAAGATTGCATGGTTCATACGAAATTGCCCGCGAATAAAAGGCTTATGAACGCGCTTATCATTAGCAGGATTATCGACATTTCTTTGCATAATTTGATGCAGGCTGTTCAACGCCACCTTGGACTGCTGCCATTTACTCATCAGTTGGGTAAAGTGGGACATAGGTGCCATCATCCTGGAGGCTAAAATTGAAGCGGCGACCAGGGAGCCCACTGTTAAATCTCCATTCATCACCATTGGCGCACCGAACAAGACAACACAGGCAAAGACAATGTTCTGCAACATTTGTGTCCAAACACCAAGCGTATTGGCAATAAAACGTAGGCGCAGATTTACATCCCCAGTCACTGCATTGAAATAATTCCACTGTTGTTGAAAACGCTGCTCCGCCTGCAGGGATTTTATGTCTTCCATTCCCTGTACGGCCTCAACAAGCATTGCATTGCGCAGCGATGATTCACGCATTGCCTCGTTAGCCAGCTCGCGTAATTTCGGTTGCACCAGAATTCCCGGCAGGATCAGTAACAGCAATGCACACAGTGGAACAAGTGCAAGCGGCCCCGCGATATACCAAAGAATAAAACAGAACAGAAGGAAAAATGGCAGATCGGCAAAGGCTGTGACGGTACTTGAAGTGAGCAATTCCCTGATGTGCTCAAGTTCCCGAATCTGTGCGATAAACGTTCCTGTGGAATTTGGCTTTTCGGAGTTCTTAATGCGCAAGGCATGTCCAAAGACGCGATCCGACACCCGGATATCGGCAATTTTTCCCAGCAGATCAGTAATTTTGACGCGCATGGTGCGCAAGATGAAATCAAACACCAAGGCGACAATCACACCACTAAACAGGACATATAATGTTGGCAATGAATCCGCGGGAATAACCCTGTCATATACCTGCCGGGAAAATAATATGCCGGCAAGCGCCAGGATATTCGCCATCAGTGAAGCCAGCATCACATAACTGTAAGGTTTACAGTCACTCAGAACGATTTTTCTAAACCAGTTCTGCTCAAAAGGCTTAATGTAATCATCTACCCTTGCATCGGTGACAGCACTGATTGGTCGGACAATCAGCATCAGGACCGTATGTTGAAGCACCTCATCCCTGCTCATCACACTTTTCAGGCCTTGATCATGGGCAAAGCAGACACCGACATCCCCATCTCTGCCAACTTTTTCAATAACAACCACCTGTCCATCATCTAAAAGTGCGATCAGAGGCAATCGCCAAGAGGTTATCTGGTCGGTATTCAGCTTGCCTTTTCTACAGGTCATACCGATTTGCCGGGCGAGGCTGCGAACAACTTCAAGGGTAGGTTTATCTTTGGTCCATGCAGATGCAAGGCGAATATTCTCCCGGGAATATTCAAGGCGGTAATAATTGGCGATGAGTATAAGTGCCTCTAGCCACTGACTATGATCTTCCGTTATGGTCGGTGCTAACTGCCCCTCAGATGAGCCAGGGGAATTCATCCGGCTATTCATGGATTGATGCTAACCCCCTGGAAAAGACTCTCATTGACAGCAAATGCGTCTCTCAGTCCAGCGACACTATGTAAGCAGTCAATCTGTAAACGTTGTATTTCGTAGGAATCATTTTTGATGTCGAAGAGCGATTGAAATATCTCAGCCTCCGTATTGAGAATATCCAATAGCGTACGGGTACCCAGAGAAAGGTACTGCTGGCGATAAAGTTCCTGGGTTTTCACAATATCGTCGTAAC
This sequence comes from Cellvibrionales bacterium UBA2511, assembly GCA_002341315.1. Classification (GTDB taxonomy): domain Bacteria; phylum Pseudomonadota; class Gammaproteobacteria; order Pseudomonadales; family Porticoccaceae; genus Porticoccus. Next base: position 2,218 of record DDNV01000034.1, on the reverse strand, counting down.
GCGCATCCAGAAAGCTTATTTTTTCTGACAACAATTTACTTTGAACTTTTGATTCACGCAGGGCTCTTTCGACATCCAGCAGCGCTGACTTCCTGGCCGCGATGGCCCGGTTCAAAGCATATTCAGCGGACTTGCGCCTTGCACTGATTGCGCCCCCTTCATAAAGCTTGCTCTTCAAATCCAGAGTGAGCGTAAAATATTCATCGTCGACCAACCCATTGTCATTGGCTGGATTAAAGAAATGGTCATAACCCGCATTGAGCGACAACGTAGGCATAAACTCGGCTTTGGCCGTTTTAATTTTTTGCTTGGCGATGGCCTGTTCCGCTTCAGCTATGACTAACCGCGGTACATTATCAAATTTTTCCGGCACCCACTGACAGAAATTGCTAAGTTCGGTCGGGAACCCCCCTGTCAAATGAAGATCAGAATCCGTTCCAATCAGGTTCTGCAGGGTTGTAGTCCAGACATTGAGCTTGGAGCGGTATTGACTGGCCGTTGCTTCAGCTGAATGTTTGCGCGACCGGGCCTGTATTTCATCCGAACGTGAACTCGCGCCCTTTGCTGAACGCTTGCCAGCAAGATCCTGAAGATCCCGGATCGCGACAACAAAACGGTCAGAAATTTCGACCAGCTCCTGATAACGTTGAACTTCGATAAAGGCACGAGCAGTATCCCTTGCCAAATCATCAACAGCCATTAAAACAGCCGCGCGATCGCGTACAATACCGTATTGAGCGCTGTCAACAACGCTGTCAACCTTGCCGAAATCATATAACAACTGTGAGACATTGAAATTAAATGACTCGTCGCTTCTACCCGAAGTCGTTCTATAACCAGAGCTCATTCCTGAACTAATTTGTGGAAAATATCCGCTCCTGGCTTCATTAACTATTTCCTTCTGCTCATAAAGCTTGCCAAGTGATTCGGCAATATCAGGATGGAAAGCAATAGCTCGGTGAACGACAGCGTAAATATCCAACGGACTGGACAATTCTTCCTTCATGGTCGTCAACATGGTGTTTTTCGAATAGATACCCTCTTCATCAACACCTGAATGTTGGTCGAGCTGTGATTGCCGGGAGCTCTCGGAGTCACCCTTCGAAGAATGCCACAAGGCAGTGGTATAAGACGACATGGCCTGTTGATCAAACGCCTGCTTATCACCGTCGATGCCGGACTCTAGCGGATCTGCTCGATTTTCGTGATTGTCGAAATTAACAGCCTGAGAGGTTTTATCGCTGAAGGGTTGATTCTCGGAAGTAGACAAATTTTCAGAAGACCTTATATTCCCCTCTTTTTTTTTGCCCTTGCCAACTCCCTTCAATTCCTCCTTTTCATTCACGTCGTCTACTGCGCTGTTCGCTGCCGATGGATCCTGATTCTCTGTTATCCGGTCAAAAAATTCTGATAAGGTCTGGCTCTGTCCCGGCTCAACAGTACTCTCCTCTGAGTCGACTTTCTCGCCTTCAGCCAGATTTTTCTGAGTGGGGATAATAATGGCAGCTCCGGCATGTGTCGGCCCAGAACCCGCCATATCCTGACCTGGTTTGAGCAACTTTAAACCAGACTGCGATTCTTTAGTCTGTACGCCTGTCGCCACGACTTCCGTGGAGTGTATTATTTCAGGATCGGTTGAAACTGCAGTGGCCCCCACAACAGATTGATCAACCAAGCCTGCTTCAACTGACGCATTATTCAATGCAACAAATTCCGCTAATGACAGGTTGATCGATGTGGCCTGGTTATTATCACCAGAGCTAACACTAGTCCCGCCGGGATTCGTGTCCTGCCCATAGACAGCCAGAGACGTTAACAGCGTAAACAGGAAAAAAGGGATCTGAAAAAACCCCAATCCCTTTGCATAAGTTCTTGTCATTATCATCCAAATCAAAACAAGTTAGCGGCAACGGGCTGTCTGAGCCCGATGCCGCCATCAATAACCTCGACTTTATCTCGAGGATTTTTATACCAGAGCAAGTTCCTGGGACAGTGTTGAAGAAAGGCCAAAGCTCAAGTCAACGAGCAGATCCCCCACTGGGGCACCATCGCCGAGTAACCCTTCCATCACACCATCGACAGTACCGACGACGGGGCTGGCCAGCCCTACTACGGTTCCAACGGTGCTATCCAGCAACCCACCTCCAATGGTGTCTGGACCGAGAATGCTGTCGAGCAGACCGGTTACCAGGCCGTCTTCACCCAACACGCCGTCCAG
>DDNV01000031.1 GCA_002341315.1 Cellvibrionales bacterium UBA2511 | reverse complement strand
CTCGATGAGCCCACCAATCACCTTGATATCGAGGCGATTGAAGCGCTCAATATGGCGCTGGAGCACTACGACGGCACGCTGATTTTTGTCAGTCACGACCGCGAGTTCGTGTCATCCCTGGCGACCCGGGTGATTGAAATCAAGGACCATCGGCTGATCGATTTTCAGGGTACCTATGAGGAATACCTGGCCAGTCAGCAACCCATGGAGAAAGCGGTGGGTGCTCACTGATTACCGGGATAAAACTTCCGCTTATGGGTTTTTTAGGTTGGCGCTTCTGACGCTATTGCTCCCGGACCGGTGTCTTTATTCAAAGCGTTTCATGGCAGTGAGCAGGTGTTTGGCAGAGGCATTGTGATCGCCTGGTGAAGCCAGCAGACTTTGAACACGTTGCTTGAGTGAGCCAAAGCACTCGGTAAAAGCACGTCTCGCGGCCGTCGGATCATTGTGAATCGCCGCCGGATCGGGTAGCCCCCAATGCACGTGTTCAATGGTGCCGTCAAGCAGTGGACAGTCTTCCGCTGCCGCGTTATCGCATACCGTCAATATCACATCAAAAACCGGTGCTCCAGCGCCGATAAATTCATGCCAGCTTTTGCTGCGATAAGCCTCCGGGGCACTATCAGCCAGTGTCTGGATCTGTTCCAGTGCCAGCGGGTTTACCCGCCCGGTGGGCTTGCTGCCTGCACTGTATGCCAGGAAAAGCGGTGAGCCAATCGTATTAAACAGTGCTTCGGCCATGATACTCCGGGCGGAATTGCCGGTGCACAGCACCAGTATTCGCAATGGAGAAAGCCGGTGACTGCCGATGTCAGCGTGTTGATCCAGACTATCTGTTGTCATTACACGTTACCTCATAGCTGAAAAATCTGAGCTGTTGATGCTGATGCCTAGCGCTGCCAGCGGTGGTAGCGCTCCACCAGTTTCAGCAATCCCTGCGGCGCATGGGCCTTTTTCCACTCGCCGGCGGCAAATTTGTTGGCCTCCGCCAGGGTGGGATAGATATGGATGGTGCCCAGAATCTTGTTGAGACCGAGTCCGTGTTTCATCGCCAGCACATACTCTGCAATCAGATCTCCCGCATGGTTGCCGACAATCGTCACTCCCAGTATCCGGTCTGAGCCGGGTCGGGTCAGCACCTTGACGAAACCCTCGGCACAGCCGTCGGTAATGGCCCGATCCAGATCATCGATGCTGTAGTGGGTCACCTCGAATTCCACCCCCTGTTCAGTGGCATCCTGCTCGTTCAGTCCCACCCGTGCCACTTCCGGGCTGGTAAAGGTGGCCCAGGGAATCACTGAGTAATCCACCCTGAATTTTTTAAAGCGGCCGAACAGTGCATTGACGGCGGCATACCAGGCCTGGTGGGCAGCAGTGTGGGTGAACTGGTAGGGACCGGCCACATCGCCGACAGCATAAATGTTGGGAAAGCGGGTCTGCAGGAACGCATTGAGGACAATGGTGCCGTTTTTATTGGTTGTGATTCCCAGTGCTTCCAGCCCCAGCCCGTCGGTATTGGCTTTGCGGCCGATGGCGATCAGAATCTGGTCAAACACCATGCGCACACTTTTACCCTGGTGTTGGGTGTAGAGTACTTTGTCGCCACCTTCTACCGCGAAGCGATCCGCCCTGTGGCCCAGTAACAGTTCGACGCCATCCCGGCGCAGGGCATCGGCCACCAGCTTGGCGGCATCGTCATCTTCCCGGGGTAAAATGCGTGGCAGCATTTCCACCTGGGTGACAGAAGTGCCGAGGCGGGCAAAGGCCTGGGCCAGCTCACAGCCGATGGGGCCGCCACCGAGAATCAACAGGCGGCCCGGGTTGTCGCGGATTTTCCACAGGGTCTCGGTGGTCAGGTAATCAATCTGTTCCAGCCCGGGAAAGGGCGGCACCAGTGGGGCGGCACCGGAGGCGATAATAATATTGCGCGCGGTCAGGGTTTGTTTTCCTTCGTTGCCGGTGATTTCCACCGCCCAGGGGGAAACCAGCCGTGCATTGCCCTGACGGCAATCCACACCCAATTGGTGATAGCGTTCGACCGAGTCATGGGGCTCGATGGTTTTAATTACTCGCTGGATACGCTCCATGACTGCGGAAAAATCAGCTTCCGGGTACAGGGGGTTCAGACCGTAATCCGCGCTGTGGCTGGCCAGGGAGGCCACCTGGGCACTTTTGATCAGGGCTTTCGATGGTACGCAGCCGGTGTTAAGGTAGTCGCCGCCCATGCTTTCCTTCTCCACGAGAGTGACGCCAGCCTTGACGGTAGCGCCGATATAAGCGCTCACCAGACCGCCTGAGCCGGCGCCGATAACGATGAGATTGCGGTCAAAATGTTTGGGCTTTTTCCAGCCGCGATAGACCTTCGCGCGCTGCAGGGGCGAGAGTAGGGCGCGGGCAATCCAGGGAAACAGTCCCAGCAGAACAAAGGCACCGATCAGCCTGGGGGAGAGAATATCCCCGGCGCTTTGCAGTTGTGCCACCTGGGTGCCGGCGTTGATATAGACGGCGGTGCCCGCCAGCAT
>DDNV01000054.1:39138-39498 GCA_002341315.1 Cellvibrionales bacterium UBA2511 | reverse complement strand
AGCCACTATCGGGCAGCGCTCCCCCATTTTGGTAGCGGTTTTGAAATTGCCATGATTCTGTTGGCCAATGACTGTCAGTCGGTACAGGTTCAGGCCGGGGGGTGTGCCGATGTGGACAGGCTAGTGGATGCCGGTCATGGTACGGCTGCCTGTTACAGGCAGTTGGGGCAGTTTCATCTCGAGAAGAACTATCTGTTGACGACGTACTATGCGGTACTTGAGGCCGGTGAATTTGTCCGTGGAGATCAGTCAGCTATTTACCGGGAAGCCATTTCCAGGGCGCTGGAAAAAATCAGCGAAGCCTCCCTGGCTGGCTACGGTCTCCCCGGTGGCGACCCGACCCAGTCCCACGTGCTGAGT
>DDNV01000054.1:33298-38985 GCA_002341315.1 Cellvibrionales bacterium UBA2511 | reverse complement strand
GTGCTGAGTCGGGCGATGCATTAGGCTCTGTTCACAATTTTCATCATTGACCCCAACAGGGTTGTCCATCATCGAGTCAGTTGTTTTTGGCATAACTGCAATACGGATCGGGGTTACCATCTGCTCTTGAGCTTGCCTATACTGTGGCACTGTTATGTCGACTACAGACCGATGTAACTGAACACGATAATAACGAGAGGGTGGTATCCATGAAAAAAATCAAAGCTGTGGTCTATGGCGTCGGGACAATGAATTCGATCATTACCCGCATGTTGCTCGACAAGGGGGTCGAGATTATCGGGGCCATTTCCCGTAGTCCGGCAAAAGTCGGCAAAGACCTGGGGGAACTCACCGGGCTCGGACGTCAGCTGGGAGTCGCCGTGAGCAATGATGCAGCGGAGGTGTTGAGTCGTGGAGCCGATATTGCGGTTATCGCCGTCAACAGCTATATGTCCGATGCACAGGAGCAGCTCCGTCTGTGTGCCGAGCACGGCGTAAATGCGGTGACATTGTCTGAAGAAGCACTGTACCCGTGGGAAACCTCACCCGAAATTACTACAGAGCTGGACGGGATCGCCAAACGCACCGGTGTGACTTTGACGGGTTCCGGCCATCAGGACAGCTACTGGCTCAATATGGTGAGTATGTTGATGGGTACGACCCACCGTATAGACAAAGTGCTGGGGCAGGCCAGCTGGAATGTCGACGATTACGGCCCCGAACTGGCTCGCGAGCAACAGGTTGGCACCACTCCGGAACAGTTCAACATGTGGCTGGAGTCCGCTTCGCGACCACCCACCTTTGGTCGCAATGTGTTGGATGCACTGGTGGCGGATACCGGGCTGACGCCCCTGTCGATTACCACCACGTCGCGGCCGGTACTGGCGACGGAACCTCTGCCGGTCGCCTCCCTGGGAATCACGGTTCCCGTTGGTCATGTTCTGGGTTTTACCGATATCGATGAAATCAGAACCAGTGAAGGGCCGAGCTTTGTGTTCGAAATGACCGGTTGTGTGTATCGGCCTAATCAGGCCGACATGAACCACTGGCAAATAGCGGGTGAGCCCGACGTTGAACTGTCCAACGGGGCTGTTCCCACCGCCATGACTACCTGTACCCAACTGGTCAACCGAATCCCCGATGTGATCAACGCCCCGCCCGGCTTTATCACTGCCGAGAAATTACCCCGGCTGCGCTATCGGGCATTCAGTCTGGAAACCTACTTAACCTGACAGAGTTGCCCTGATGTCGGAACGCGAGAGGCTAACCGAGGACGATACCCGGTGGTTGGATTAGGCCAATTCTCTACCGGGTACCGGTCCAAAACGTCGTTCGGATCGTAGGAGTTATGACTGGCCGCTTTCCCATCGCGGTTGTTATGAACCCTGCAACAAGAGAATGACTATGTTTGGACTGTTCAGAAAAAATCCGCTGGAAAAGCTGCAGAAGGGCTATCAGAGCAAACTTCAGCAAGCCATGGAGGCACAACGATCAGGCAATATTCAAAGGTATGCGGAATTGAGCGAGGAAGCGGACGGGATCTATCAGAAAATCAAGGCGCTGGAAAATACTGACGGTCGGGCGTAATCCGACGGGCAGTTCAGTTCAGAACGCCCGCCCCACATGAATTGCTATAGGCCAGCCTGCTAATAGATCGGTTGCCTGGCTATCTTGTCATTGGCTAAGCGCATACGACAGCGCCTTCCTCTTTCTCCGGTCAACCGGCCTTGATCATACGGTTGCGGCCTGAGGCTTTGGCTTCATAAAGTGCATCGTCTGCGGATTTCAGCAGTGTTTCCAACTGGTCTCCCGGTTGTGCCAGACAGCTGCCAACACTGACGGTTATTTTTCGTCCCTCCAGCAGCCCGGTCTGCTCAATGCTCAACCGCAGGCGCTCTCCGATCTGCTGTAGCGTGGTTTCATCACAGGGTGAAAGCAGCACCAGAAATTCGTCCCCGCCCCATCGGGCGGCATGATCATAGGGCCTGATACCCGCTTTCAGAAGGCCGGCAACATTGACCAGCGCACGGTCGCCGACCGCGTGTCCGAAGGAATCATTGATAGTCTTGAAATGATCGAGGTCGAGCCAGATGATGCCGAAGGTGTTTTGCTGGCGGTGTGAACGGTCTATCTCCTGGGTCAGCTGGAGGTTCATGCCCCGGCGGTTGAGCAGGCCGGTTAGTGGGTCGAGCTTGGTCAGTTCGTTGAGCGCCTGTGTGCGGTCCTTGACCCGGGTTTCCAGTTCCTTCGTGTGATTGCGAATTGCCTCGGCCATGTCGGAAAAATGGTTGATCAGTCGACCGATTTCTCCCGACCCGCTCGGCAGATCGGCAGGCCGAAGGTCGCCACTTTTTACTTTGAGCATGGCGTTATCCAGAGCTGCCACCGGTGTCAGAACCAGCTTTCGCAGCGCCAGGTGCACCAGCAATATGGCGACCAACAGAATGAGGGTAAACAGCAACATCATTGCTGCAAAACTGCTGACAGGAATCACTTCCTGCAGATCCAGTAGTGTGAGCTCAAACCAGTCCAGAGAAGGCAGGTAGACAACACCCGCCAGATAGCGCTTGCCGTCAATGACCACGAACTGGCTTTTTACCTCACTGGTTTTGCCACCGACCTCGCGCAGGGTTGTCATTGTATTCCAGAGGGCCTGTTGATCACGTGGTTGGTCAAAGAGCAACTCAATGGTGTTTTTCTGGCCTTCCGGTTTTACCAGACTGGCGTAATCAATGATGCCGGGGTCGCGGTGTAACTGAATGGCGCCTGTATGATCCACAAACACGGTCGTGATACCGGGTTGCTCGATATCGACGATTTCCTCCAGGAACGCCTCCAGAGGCAGGCCGGTGCCGACAATACCCAGTGTGTTATCGCCGTCTTTCATTTGCACGTCAATCCACAGTTGGGTAATGCCCAGCTGCGTATCCGGATTGACATTGATGTGAAAGGACTTGTTCAGTTTGAGTAGCTGGTAGAACCAGGCGTCATCGGGCTTGTCACTGTCCAGCGTGTAGCGAAGCTGTTTGCCGGAAAACTCGTCCTCGGCGTTGTTGTAGTAATAGGAGCCGGATTGCTTGAGCGCCACAAAATAATTTTGCGCACTAAAGTTGCGGCGATAGCTCTCCATCTCGCGGATGGCCTCGGCGGTGAGTGTGGGGTCATCCTCGTTTTTTGCCCAGTTCTGGATGACGCGGGAGTCGGCCATCTGCCGGGCCAGCGCAATTTCCCGCTCAATCGGTTTGAGCAGGCGGGTGCTGTCGTAGCGCACCTGAATATCGGCGGCGCGCAGTCCCCATTCCTCGATAATATTTTTAGCAACCTGTTGGAACAGCAGCCAGGCGCACAGGGAGGAAATAACGATGAGGGCTGCCGTCAGAAGTTGGAAACGTGTTTTGATGCTCAAAGAAAACCCCTGATTAAGCCATACGCTAAATTATCATTGGATTACCCGGTGTAGGCAACCGGTCAGTGGCTGAAATGCATTTGATTCGATGCAAAATGCCGGTCTGTCGCCCAGATTTTTGTTGATGGGTAAGTTGTCCGGCAAATGTTTCATATTGTCAGCTGTCGTGTTCCAATTTGCGATTCTTGATTACTGGCTGGGATAGAACGGTGGTTATGGTGCAAATTGCCGGATCATATTGAAATGAACAAAACTGCTATCAGAGAGTTGCTTGCTCCTATCTTGCAGGACGCCGGAATTTTTTACCTTCGGGATACGGTTGCCGAAAGCGATTTTGTCGCTGGAGTCTGGGATATCGATCTGGCCGAGTTGGAAATAGACAGTCTGTCAGCGATGGAGCTCTGTATTGGGCTGGAGGCTGAATGGGGACTGACTGTTTTGCCCGAGGATCTGAACAGTCTGGGTACACTTGGTCGGTTGGTTGATACTGTAGTGAGACACTGTGAATAAATTGTATAAACGCCTTGCTGCGCGCTGTCAGTCACCCAACCAGCTGAATAAACTTCATATTACCCTTGAAAACCGGATGACGCCGTTGGAGCTGGCTGCTTTGCGGGGTGAGTTCATTACCCGAAAAGGGAATAGCTGGTTGTGGAAAAAAATCATTCAGGCTTTTTTCAGAATCCGAAGAAATATTCTCGGAAAAGACAGTGTCGTCAGAAAATACATTTCGATTAATACCCGTGAGCTGTCGAAAGTCTGGCTGGCAAAACTCCATGATCAATACTTGCTTGCTGCGGGCAACAATGCGCCTGCCCCTTTTGTGCGAAAACGCCTGGGGCGGGCTGTCGTTATCTATGAGGCCGGTGGTGACCGCGCCGGCAAAACATTGGTGGTCTGTTTTAGCGGAAACTTCCAGCGCATGATGATGCCGACGCCGGTATTTCTGCAATCGATAGATGCAAACAATGCTGACGTGGTTTTACTCCGAACAGAAAAGCACAAAGGTTATCGAACGGGCATCCAGGAGCTGACGTCTGATCTGCAATCATCGCTTGCGGCACTTAAAATCCTGTTGAAGTTTGATGAGTACCGCAGAGTTGTGACGGTTGGCACCAGTGGCGGGGCAATGCCTGCCCTTTTATCCGCGCTGTACTGGCAGGCCGATGCATGTCTCAGTGTCAGCCCGAATAATCCGGAGGACGACCGCTGGCATTCATTTGCTGACGGTGAGGGGGCTCCGGGGCTTTTCAAGCACTTTGGCATGGGCGAGAAACCGCCTCCTGTGCATATCATTTATGGTGAGAACAGCATTAAAGATGCTGAGTCTGCGGGGGTGATCGAATCGATCCTCCCGTCAGTGAGGCTTGTTCCGGTTCCAGGCGCCGGACATGTCGCGCTATTTCCGCTGCTTGAGCGGGGTGAGCTGGGTGGTGTTCTGCAGAGGGCGCTATTCGATGCCGGTTTACCCGGGAGTGATTGATTTTTTTAGGGATAAATTCCTTTTTGAAGGTAATTTAATATGGGCTTTTTTGCCAAACTCGCGGCACATGCTGCGAATAAAATGGCGTATCCGGCCATTATCTCAGAGAGCCTGTCCCTCACGTACGGTGAGCTTTTCGACTGTGTCAAAAAAACCGCTTTAAACCTCGATGCAGCCGGATTCGGCCCGTCAGAAGTGGTGGGAATCCGTGTTGAAAGCGAAGTCGATCACCTGATAATCAGTCTTGCTCTTTTGGCAACAGGTGCCAGTATTATTACCCTTCCGGGGCATGATTCCCCGCAATTGCGAACCAGCCTGGCCCGCAGGGTTTCGGTGACCCGGCTGATTGAGTCCGCAGACGCACATAAATTCCTGGATTGCCGTTGTGGCGAATCTCCGACTCCGGCGTTTCTCCCCGTAGGGCAAATAGTTGCTGCCGGTGTTTTGTACTTCAGAACCTCAGGTACTACCGGTGATGTGAATGTCGTGCCATTCAGTGAAGCACAGATTGCCGCCCAGGCGGACCGTCACAGTGAGTATGCTGGCGACCGTCTGCTGAGACTTGCCTCCATCGAACACAACAATTCCAAAAGGCACAGGTTTTATTGTGTCTGGCAGGGTGGAACCAATGTCTTCAAGCCACAGGGAAAATTTGATCTGGTTCAGTTTGTTTTACAGCACCGGGTAAGTTGTCTGGACATTTCGCGTATGCACGCTTCGGACCTGACCGCACTGAATACAGCGGGCAAGCTGTCCGGACTCAAGGTCCGTACGGGTGGTTCAGCCGTTCCCTATGCG
>DDNV01000054.1:22978-33241 GCA_002341315.1 Cellvibrionales bacterium UBA2511 | reverse complement strand
TGGTTCAGCCGTTCCCTATGCGGTTCGTCGTGCGATTCAGGAAAAAGTGACCACTAACCTTTATGTCAGATACGCCGCCACAGAATGTGGTGCCATCTCCATGGCCGGCCCCGGTGATCATGATGAAGCGGGCGCGGTTGGCATACCACTTGATGGTGTCGAGCTGGAAATAGTGAACGGTCAGGGTTGCCCGCTGCCACAGGGTGAACGAGGAGAGATTCGTATTCGGGCCGAGGGAGTAGCCAGTAGCTATCTGAACTCACCCTCAGACACGGCAAAAAGATTCAGGGACGGTTGGTTTTATCCAGGGGATCTGGGGCACATCCATGCTGGTGGACAGCTCGTTCTGGATGGGCGAACTGATGACATGATCATTCTCAATGGGCTCAATATCTTTCCCGCCGAGATTGAGCGAGTGCTGGAGAGCCACCCTGATGTCGACTGTGTGGCGGCACTTGGGTTGCCTTCGCAGGTGCATGGGCAAATCCCGGTTGCTGCCGTTATCCTAAGGGCCGGAGTGTCAGCGACTACAGTGGAACTTCGAGGTTTTGTCAGGGCAAGCCTGGGATTGAGAGCCCCCCGCCGGATTATTGTGTTGGACAGTTTTCCCAGAAACTCCCAGGGAAAAGTGTTGAAAAGAGAACTACTCAAATTATTCCAATGATTGAATGAGGTGAATACTCCGTTGCTCAGGGAGTTTCCGGCTGTTCTTGATGATTTCCTGTGGGGGGTGCCGGATAAAGAAAAACGGCGGTGTTGTTAACACCGCCGTTTTTTGTATCAACTCCGAAAAAGAGAAATAACCGCTTCTCGGAACCGGAGTCCGGTGCTCGAATGGCTTCGTTTTTCTGCCTTAGCGAGCACCTTCCCTGTTGAAATTAAAGTTGACCGGGTTAGAAACGGTCGAGCGTCATTACCTTGTGCCATGCATCGACAAAATCATTGACGAACTTCTCTTTTGCATCATTGGCAGCATAGACTTCTGCAATGGCACGCAACTCGGAGTTCGATCCAAAAACAAGATCGACAGGTGTTGCTGTCCATTTGAGCTTGCCTGTTTTGCGATCACTGCCCTCATAAATCCCGTCAGTCTTGGCTTTTGACCACTTGGTGGACATATCGAGCAGATTGACAAAGAAATCATTGCTCAATGTTCCGGGCCGGTCGGTAAATACACCGTGTTTGGATTTTCCGGTGTTTGCATCCAGTGCGCGCATACCTCCCACGAGAACGGTCATTTCAGGCACCGTCAGGGTCAGCAGGCTGGCCCGGTCCACCAGCATGTCTGCGGGTGATCTGGAATGGCCTTTGCCGAAGTAGTTGCGGAAACCGTCTGCGGTGGGCTCCAACACAGCGAAGGAGTCGACATCAGTCTGTGCCTGCGTTGCATCGGTGCGACCCGGTTTAAAGGGAACCTCTACATCCTGTCCGGCATTCTTGGCGGCCTGTTCAATGGCTGCGGCACCGCCCAGAACAATCAGGTCGGCGAGTGATACTTTTTTGCCGCCCGATTGTGAGCCATTAAAGTCCTTCTGGATTTTCTCCAGACGCTTTAATACCTTGTCTAGCTCTGTTGGGTTGTTCACATCCCATTTGTTTTGTGGCGCAAGACGAATCCGTGAACCATTGGCACCACCGCGCATGTCGGTACCGCGGAAGGTGGCGGCAGATGCCCACGCAGTTCTTACCAGTTCAGAGGTCGTCAACCCTGATTCCAGGATGTCTGACTTCAGCTTGGTGATGTCTTTTGAGTCAATGAGTGGGTGATCCACTGCCGGGATAGGGTCCTGCCACAGCATGGTATCTTCAGGAACCTCACTGCCGACATAGCGTGCCCGAGGACCCATATCACGGTGGATCAGTTTGAACCACGCCTTGGCGAAGGCAAGTTCAAACTCTTCCGGGTTCTTTAGGAAGCGCTGGGCTATCTTGCGGTACTCAGGATCTTCCTTAAGTGCCAAGTCGGTGGTAAACATCATGGGTGCGTGAAATTTACCCTCAACGTGGGCGTCGGGAACTGTGCTTGCCGCTGCCCCGCCCTTGGGCTTCCATTGGATGCCACCCGCCGGGCTGCGGGTCTGTTCCCATTCAAAGTTGAACAGATTTTGCAGGAACATCATGCTCCACTGGGTGGGTGCCGAAGTCCAGGCGCCTTCCAGACCGCTGCCGACGGTGTCTTCAGCGTTGCCTTTGCCACACTTGTTTTCCCAGCCGAGCCCCTGCTTCTCGATAGGGGCGGCCGTCGGCTCGGGGCCGACACATTCAGAAGGTTTGTGGGCGCCGTGGGTCTTGCCAAAGGTATGGCCACCGGCGATCAGAGCGACGGTTTCTTCATCATTCATCGCCATCCGACCAAAACTTTCCCGGATCTGCTTTCCAGCTGCCACTGGATCAGGATTGCCGCCGGGGCCTTCCGGATTGACGTAAATGAGACCCATCTGCGTGGCAGCGAGGGGGTTTTCAAGCTCACCTTTCTTGTTGTAGCGCTCTCGCCCCATCATCTCGGCTTCCGGGCCCCAATAGACAAGATCTGGCTCCCAGTCATCGGTCCGGCCTCCGGCAAAGCCGTAGGTTTTGAAGCCCATGGATTCCAGCGCCACATTGCCGGTCAGAACCATCAGATCGGCCCAGGAAAGGCTACGGCCGTATTTCTGTTTGATCGGCCACAATAAGCGCCGTGCCTTGTCGAGATTGACGTTGTCCGGCCAGCTATTCAGCGGCTCAAACCGCTGTTGTCCACCGGTAGCACCACCGCGACCGTCAGCGACACGGTAGGTGCCCGCAGAGTGCCAGGCCATCCGTATAAAAAAGGGTCCGTAATGACCATAGTCTGCGGGCCACCAGTCCTGCGGCGTCTTCATCAACGTCTCAATGTCTTTCTTGACGGTGTCGAGATCCAGGCTTGCGAACGCCTTGGCATAGTCGAAGTCGTCCCCCATCGGATTGGACTCCTGGCTGTGCTGGCGAAGCGGGCTCAGGTTCAGGTTTTCAGGCCACCAGAATTGGTTGGATTTTGGCTCACCCATGGCCATCGCCGTACTTGGTGTCACGACCTGCGACATGGCTATCACCAGAGCAGCAATTATAGGTGTTGTTTTTGTAAGCATTGACGTAGCTCCCATAAGATACAAAAAATAAAGTGGTTCAGTACACAATATAGCCTAGCCCCGCGTAAATACGGCATTTACATTCACTATGAAATGGATTGAAAAATTATATTGGTAACGGTGAGCACACTGATCGTTCCATGTCTGGTGTAACGTGGTAGCGTGTACCGTCAAAGGGTCGCTGATGAACTGATCGGGCATATTGAGACATGTCTGGCGAATCCTCCGGTATCAGTATTACTTTCGCCGCAACCGGGTGTCAGGCATCCTGCTACTATAATTTTCTGAATACTCGAAGAGGGACTTGAAGATGGACAAAAACAACAGGACGACCAGTGGCAAGTGCCCGGTGATGCATGGCGGGGCCACATCAACCGGTATGTCGAACATGGAGTGGTGGCCGGCTGCCCTGAATCTCGACATTCTGCATCAGCACGATATCAAGACCAATCCGATGGGAGAGGACTTCAGTTATCGCGAAGAAATAAAGAAACTGGATGTCGCGGACCTCAAGAGGGATATACATGCCCTGATGACCGACAGCCAAGATTGGTGGCCGGCGGACTGGGGACACTACGGTGGGCTGATGATCCGTATGGCCTGGCACTCTGCCGGTACTTACCGGATTGCTGATGGCCGTGGTGGCGGTGGCAAGGGCAACCAGCGTTTTGCGCCGATCAACTCCTGGCCGGACAATGTCAGTCTCGACAAGGCCCGGCGCTTATTGTGGCCGATCAAGAAGAAGTACGGTAACAAAGTCAGCTGGGCCGATCTGATTATTCTGGCCGGCACTGTGGCCTATGAGTCCATGGGCCTGCCTTCTTTCGGCTTTTCATTCGGTCGCGAGGACATCTGGCATCCGCAGAAGGATACCTATTGGGGTGCCGAGAAAGAGTGGCTGGCTCCCTCCGACGAGCGCTACGGCGATGTCGACAAGCCCGAGACCATGGAGAATCCCCTGGCTGCTGTCCAGATGGGCCTGATCTACGTGAACCCTGAGGGCGTCAACGGTCAGCCCGATCCGCTCAAGACTGCCGAGCAGGTGCGTATGACCTTTGCCCGCATGGCAATGGACGACGAGGAGACAGCAGCGCTGACCGCCGGAGGCCACACCGTGGGCAAATGTCACGGCAATGGCGACGCCGAAGCACTTGGCCCCGAACCCGAAGCCGCAGATGTAGAAGAACAGGGCTTTGGCTGGAAAAACCCCAATGGTTCCGGTAAGGGTCGCGACACTGTTACCTCCGGTATAGAGGGTGCCTGGACCACCTATCCCACAAAGTTTGATATGGGTTACTTCGACCTGCTGTTCGGTTACGAGTGGGAGCTGAAAAAGAGCCCGGCCGGGGCCAATCAGTGGGAGCCGGTGAATATCAGGGAAGAGGACAAGCCGGTGGATGTGGAAGACATGACCACCCGCCTTAACCCGATCATGACCGACGCCGACATGGCGATGAAGATGGACCCCAAATACCGGGCTATCTGTGAAAAGTTCATGGCCGACCCGGCGTACTTCCGCGATACCTTTGCCCGCGCCTGGTTCAAGTTGACCCACCGCGACCTGGGGCCAAAATCCCGCTATATCGGTCCGGAAGTGCCCGCTGAAGATCTTATCTGGCAAGATCCGGTCCCCGCAGGCAATCGCGACTACGATGTGGCAGCGGTAAAGACCAAAATTGCCGACAGCGGCTTGTCCATCGGTGAAATGGTCAGCACTGCCTGGGACAGTGCCCGCACCTTCCGTGGCTCCGACATGCGCGGCGGTGCCAATGGTGCACGCATTCGTCTGGCACCACAGAGGGACTGGGCCGGTAATGAGCCGGAACGTCTCGCCAGAGTCCTGCCAATCTACGAAAAGATCGCCGCCGACACCGGTGCCAGCGTGGCCGATGTGATTGTGTTGGCCGGGAACCTGGGTGTTGAGCAGGCGGCCAGTGCTGCAGGCGTGAATATCAACGTTCCCTTCGCACCCGGTCGTGGCGATGCCAGCGACGAGATGACAGATGCCGCGTCCTTTGAACCGCTTGAGCCTCTGGCTGACGGTTTTCGCAACTGGCAGAAGAAAGACTATGTGGTGAAACCTGAGGAAATGCTGCTTGATCGCGCTCAACTAATGGGGCTGACAGCTCCCGAGATGACCGTACTGGTGGGCGGTATGCGCGTACTGGGTACCAACCACGGTGGCACCCAGCACGGTGTGCTCACTGATCGCGTGGGTGTGCTGAGCAACGACTTCTTTGTCAACCTGACGGACATGGCCTACACGTGGAAGCCCACCGGCAACAACCTGTATGAAATCCGCGACCGCAAGACCGGTGCAGCCAAGTGGACGGCGAGCAGGGTTGATCTGGTATTCGGCTCCAACTCGATCCTGCGCGCCTACGCCGAGGTCTATGCCCAGGACGACAGCAGGGAAAAGTTCGTGCAGGACTTCGTCGCCGCCTGGACCAAGGTCATGAACGCTGACCGTTTTGATCTTGTGTAGTGTTTGGGTTAGTAGTAATTAAAAAGCCCCAGCTGTCCTCAGTTGGGGCTTTTCGTTATTGGTTATTGTCCTCGTTCGCTGTGCTCTCTGTGGCTGAAGCCACTACGCGGGAGCACTCAGTCTGCCGCACATACCAGAAAAACCCACCCGAGGGTGAAGCTTTGTCAGCGGCGTCTACTAAATAAGGTCTATAACTATATGAATAATATAGTTATATGGCTATGCTGTTTTTATTTATACCTCCATAAATACCCCCAAAAGTAAGTCGGTGGGGGTGTTTTTTTCGGTGTTTCTGCTATCGGTGACTGTTAAGGAGAGGTTTTGACCACTTCATTCTTGTCCTATACCCTAGTCTGTCGCGAGATAAATAATAATGAAGGTAGGTAATCATGTCAGATAAAACACTTTATGATCGACTCGGGGGCTATGATGCTATCGCTGCATTTGCTGAAAATATCATACCTCGTTTTCGACAAGACGAATTGCTAGCTCGATTTTGGACTCACCGATCAATCGACGAAGTTGCTCGCGAAACACAAACGTTTATTAACTATATTTGTTCTACGACGGGTGGCCCAGTGTTTTATACAGGTCGTGATATGGTCACAGCCCACAGAGGCATGAGGATCAATAATGACGACTGGGATGCACTTTTGTTCCACTTGGATGCGACCTTTGATCATTTTGGAACCGGCGCGCAAGAACGAGAAGAGATGATAGCTATGATCAATAGTGTAAAAACAGATATTGTTGAAGCTTAATCTTTTTGGGTTAAATATTTCCGTAACTTGCAACGGAGACCAGCTTAAGCCTGAGTCTAATATCTCATCACTCTGATGAGGTATTATCAGGTTTGCTCGTCTCCAGTGTACCTCAATGCAATGGTTCAATGCCCATTCGTAGCTATCCTCTTGGGGGTATCAGCTTTTGTGTGGTGGGATTGTACCCCCCCCCCTCCATGAATACCCTCATATACCCCCGGATGGTAATGCCCATGGGTGGGTGTTGCTAGACGATCAGGCATAAAAAAGCCCCGAATTCCGAGGCCTTGTGGACATCATTGGGATGTTGCTGGATGTCGAAATGGTGGAGGCGGGAATTACTCGCCTCTGCGAGGCTCGCCCTTCGGGTCGCGCCCATACGGGCGCTGTCTCCGTTCGCTGCGCTCACTGTGGCTGAACCCGCTACGTGGATGTTCAGTCTGCCGCCTATAGCAAAAAGGCCCCACCCGAGGGTGAGGCCTTTTTGCTATATGGTGGGGCGGCGGGAACTTAACTTGTTATTTAATATACTGAAAAATAAGGAAAATAACAAAATCGATTATAGGTGGTACTACTATCAGTACTACTAAAATGCTAAGTCACTCGCAATTAGTGACTATTCAATTCTGTGTTTGACTACTGAATAGTAGCTTAAGCCTCTACTTTTCAGTACAGGAATCCTTGTCAAGCCTATCTTCCTATAGATTGGGCTACCTGCCCTAGTGAATCTGCGGTAATGTCTGCGGTCAGTAAGAATTCAGTAAGAATACCGACTACATAGGGATGCATTGCCGGATGACGCCGCTCCAAGAGATATTGAATACCTATCGCCAGCAAGCCAAAACCGAACGTGAGAAAGGCACTTACTTTGAGTACTTGGTTAAAGCCTATCTTCTAAACGAGCCAAGCTACAAAGACCTGTTCAATGGCAAGGTCTTTCTGTGGGAAGAGTGGCGTCGTTATTGGATGGAACAGGGGAATAGTGATCCTGGTATAGATGCGGGTATTGATTTGGTTGCCCTTGAAGATGTAGAGGATAGCCCGCGTATCTTTGCTATTCAGGCCAAGTTCTACGACGAAGATGCAAGATTGAGGAAAAGTGATGGAATCGATTCATTCCTGAGCGCACTTGGCAAATCACCCTATACCAACGGAATCCTTTTTCTGACTACAACGCAGGCGTCAACTCATGTAGTTGAGTTGATGAAAGGCAGGGATAAATCAGTCAACATTGTTGCCCTCTCAGATTTGGAAGCCAGTCAGATTGACTGGAGTCAATACCAGCCTGATACCACCCCGGTATTGCGTGACCAAAAAGCTCTAAGACCACATCAAGTAACTGCTGTGAATGCCGTTAAAGCCGGTTTGCTGGAGGATGAGCGCGGCAAGTTAATCATGGCTTGTGGTACCGGTAAAACCTTCACCAGCCTGAAAATCGCTGAAGAATTGGCGGGGAAGGGTGGCCGGGTACTTTTCTTGGTGCCAAGCCTGTCTTTGCTTTCCCAAACACTGACGGAGTGGACGCAAGAGAGCCAAACGCCCTTGCACAGCTTTGCAGTCTGTTCAGATAGCGATGTGGGTAAGAAAAAGCGTGACAACGACGATGATGTAAAAGTGTATATACACGAGCTACGTTATCCGGCCACTACCAAACCTCGTACGCTCGCAAATGAATTCATTAAACGCCATGACAACCAGCACATGAGCGTGGTCTATTCCACCTATCACTCTATTGAGGTGATCAGCGAGGCACAGAAACAATTCGGTTTGGAACCCTTTGACCTGATTATCTGTGATGAGGCCCACCGTACAACCGGTTCCAAATGGGCTGGAGAGGATGAAAGCCACTTTGTCAAAGTTCACGATGGAGACTTTATTAGGTCCACCAAACGGCTCTATATGACTGCCACTCCCCGCATTTACGGTGACAGTGCCAAAATCAAGCAGGAGTCTGGGGACGTTGCTTTGTTTTCAATGGACGATGAAAGGCTGTACGGCAAAGAGCTGTTCGTCATCAACTTCTCTGAAGCGGTCAGTCGTGGGCTATTGTGTGATTACAAGGTAATAGTGCTGACTGTATCGGCAGAGCATATTAGCCACCGGTTACAAGGGCTTTTATCAAGCGGGACCAATAGCCTCAAAGTAGATGATGCAGGCCGTATTGTCGGCAGTTGGAAGGCGCTGGCTAAACTAGGACTGGAAGAGGATATTGACAGCGATCTTTCCCCTATGCGCCGGGCTGTGGCCTTCTGCCAAGTGATTGAGGCGCAAAACAGGGGCACCAAACACAAAGTCAGCTCCAAACAAATTTCAGGGATGTTTCAACAGGTGGTAGAAGCCTACCAAAAAGCTGAACTGAAAGAAGGCCGTGATCACGGCACACTGATCTGTGAAGCGGAACATATCGACGGCAGTATGAATGCCAGCCAAAAAGAGCAAAAGATCAACTGGCTGAAAGAGAAAACGCCAGAGAACACCTGTCGTATTCTCAGCAATGTACGTTGTCTCTCAGAAGGGGTAGATGTCCCGGCATTGGATGCAGTACTGTTCCTTACCCCACGCAACTCTCAGGTCGATGTGGTGCAATCCGTTGGGCGGGTAATGCGTAACGCCTCAGGTAAGCAGAGGGGCTACGTTATTCTTCCGGTGGTAATTCCTGAAGGTGTAGAACCGCACGAAGCACTCAATGATAATCAAACCTACCGCGTGGTGTGGGAGGTGCTACAGGCACTACGTTCACACGATGATCGTTTTGATGCCCATATCAACAAACTGGACTTAATTGGTAAAAATCCCCATAAAATGGAGGTTATTTCCATTACCGATGATGTGCAGAAAAAGAGGGATACCAAACCCAAGAGCAAAACACCCAGTGGTCAAGGCAGCTATGCCATTAGCGAGCAACCAGCCGAATACAAGCCGAAACAGGAACCGTTGCAATTTAATGTAGGCGAGCTGGAACGCGCCCTCTATGCCAAGGTGGTCAAGAAATGCGGCAACCGCAACCACTGGGCAGAATGGGCAAACGACATTGCCAAAATTGCCAATACCCATATCACCCGTATTCGCACCATCGTCAGTGATGAGCGCAACACTAAAGAAGTGGCTGCCTTCAAAGGCTTTGCCGATGAATTGCGCGACGACCTCAACGACAGCATTACCGATGAAGAAGTGATTGAAATGCTGGCACAGCACCTGATTACCAAACCAGTGTTTGACGCCTTATTTGAAAGCTATAGCTTTGCCAGCAACAACCCCGTTTCACAGGCTATGCAGCAGGTACTGGATGTCTTGCAGGAACACAGGCTGGATAAAGAGGCCGATACCCTGGAACAGTTTTACGAAAGCGTCAAAATGCGTGCTGAAGGCGTTAACAATGC
Organism: Cellvibrionales bacterium UBA2511; assembly: GCA_002341315.1. Classification (GTDB taxonomy): domain Bacteria; phylum Pseudomonadota; class Gammaproteobacteria; order Pseudomonadales; family Porticoccaceae; genus Porticoccus. The sequence continues at coordinate 23,508 of DDNV01000054.1, read as the reverse complement.
CGAGGGAAAGCAAAAAATTGTGGTGGAGTTGTATGACAAGTTTTTTCACAATGCCTTTCCCCGCATGACCGAGCGGCTGGGCATTGTTTACACCCCCGTGGAAGTGGTGGATTTTATTATTCACAGCATCAACGACCTGCTACAACAGGAATTTGGCCAAACCATCGGCAGTGAGGGGGTGCATATCCTCGACCCCTTCACCGGCACAGGCACCTTTATAACCCGTTTGCTGCAAAGCGGCCTGATAAGCAAGGAACAACTGCCCTATAAATATCAGCACGAAATCCATGCCAACGAAATCGTGTTGCTGGCCTACTACATTGCCGCTATCAATATCGAGGCGACATACCATGCCCTTCTTAATGAGGGGGTAGAGGTCGGACAGCACCAGTACCAGCTTTTCGAAGGAATTTGCTTAACCGATACCTTCCAGATGTATGAAAAGGACGATCTGATTAGTGAGCTGTTGGCCGATAATTCTGACCGTCGAATCCGACAAAAAGAATTGGATATACGGGTGATTATGGGCA
>DDNV01000054.1:20722-22963 GCA_002341315.1 Cellvibrionales bacterium UBA2511 | reverse complement strand
CCCTATTCATCAGGTCAAAGGGATGCTGCGGATAACGCCGAAAATATGGTTTATCCAATGCTGGATGCACGAATTACAGATACTTACATTCGAAGTTCGATTAGGTCTGATGGTAAAAGTAAAGCCTACGACTCATACATTCGCGCCATCCGCTGGGCAAGTGATCGCGTAGGTGAATCGGGTATTGTGGGCTTTGTGACTAATGCGGGCTTTTTGGAGGCGAACACCGCCGATGGCCTGAGAAAGTGCCTGGCAGAAGAATTCAGCTCCATTTATGTGTTTCATTTGCGCGGCAATCAGCGTACTCAAGGGGAGTTGAGTCGTAAGGAAGGTGGCAAAATTTTTGGTAGTGGAAGCCGTGCCCCTATCGCTATCACCTTGTTAGTCAAGAATCCCCAAGCCAAAAACCACGACAATATCTATTGGCATGATATTGGCGATTACCTCACTCGAGAACAAAAGCTGGAAAAGATTGGTGGCTTTGTCAGCGTGGAGGGCATTGCTCAGGCTGATGGCTGGCAAACTATCGTGCCAGATGACCATGGTGACTGGTTAAGTCAGCGGGATGATACGTTTAATCAATTTATAAATGTAGGCGACAAGAAAGATAGAAATAGCATCACACTATTCCAAACGTATTCGATGGGAGTTAAAACAAATAGAGATGATTGGGTTTTTTCTTCTTCTTTCCAAAAGTTGAGTTCCAGAACCGAGAGAATGGTTGGGTTTTATAATTCTGAGGTCGTTCGGTACCTGACAGATAAAGGCAATAGTAAGAGTGTCGTTGATTTTGTTTCGGATGATAAGTCGAAAATAAAGTGGACATCTGATTTATTGAATGATGTAGAAAAGGGGAAAGAGTACGTTTTCGAGAGGGATGACATATGTCCGGCGTTGCGCAGACCTTTTTTTAAGCAGTACCTATATAAAAATAAAGCCTTTAACTGGACCCGGCACCTAATGGATAGTTTCTTTCCAACTCCAGCAATTGATAACAAGAGCATTTATATAACCGGTACTGGAACAGCAAAAGAATTTACAGTGATGATGACTGATACACTGCCTGATTTTCAGCTGTTGGCTAATGGGCAGGCGTTGCCATTGTATCTTTATGAAAAAGCCGGGGATGACACTATCGACTTTGGTGATACCAGCGACCTGTTTGCTGAAAAGGCGGCATGTGAAAAAGGCTATACCCGCAAGGATGGGATTACTGATGAAGGCTTACACCATTTTCAGGAAGCTTACCCCGGCGAGCAGTTGGCTAAAGAGGATATTTTCTATTATGTCTATGGCTTGCTGCACTCGCCTGATTACCGTGAGCGCTATGCGGATAACCTCAGCAAAGAGCTGCCCCGTATTCCCTGTGTGAAAACAGCAAAGGACTTCTGGCATTTCAGCAATGCTGGTCGTGAGCTTGCTGATCTCCATATTAACTATGAAACGGTAGAACCCTATTCAGCGACGCTGGACATTGGGAAGCGCAAGCTGGCAGAGCTGGAAGCCAAAGACTTCTACGTTACCAAGATGAAACACCCCAAGGTCAAGAATGATGAGGGTAAAAGCGTCAATGACTTGTCTACGGTGATCTACAACCATGCCATAACCGTGGGTGAGATCCCCGTAGAGGCATACGACTATGTGGTCAACGGCAAGCCAGCTATCGAATGGGTGGTCGAGCGCCAGTGTGTTAAAACTGATAAGGATAGTGGTATCGTCAATGATGCCAACGATTGGGCCATCGAGACGATGAAAAACCCCAAATACCCACTGGAGTTGTTGTTGAGGGTGATTACCGTAAGCCTAGAAACAAACAGAGTTGTGATTGGCTTGCCAAAGCTGGATATATAAGAAAAGGCGTGACCATGGATGAACTGGCACAAAAGATATTAAAAGCGATAGAGGACAAGCCTCGTCAATTAGCTAGAGATTTGGCAGAACAGCTAGATATAGACAAAAAGTTTGTGAACAGCCGCCTATACGGCCAGCTTAAAGGCCGTGTTTTCCAGGATAAGAGCTATAGATGGTCCACGTCGAAAGGGGCTGTAACCGCCAGCCAAGTGCCTGATGAATTACAGTACCAAAATACCGATCTGGCAAAACTGAGTCGGTATTATCTTGCCTGTATGGGGCAGGATGAAGTTGGAGTTTCCACATTTGCTTATAGCAAGTATGGCACGCCAGACTACCAAGAACTTTCTTTCCTGCCTTTGAATAGTGAATCGCTGTTTTCTCAGGAGT
>DDNV01000054.1:15457-20632 GCA_002341315.1 Cellvibrionales bacterium UBA2511 | reverse complement strand
GTTTTCTCAGGAGGGTGCTAGAAGGCTTCTGGATAAAGTTCGTGGTGAAAGGGGACGGTGGGTTCTTTATCTGGGTTATCCCACTGCCTTGAAGCTGCTTAAGTCTTCAAGGTCGGATTGGGAGGGCTACATGGTTGATCCTGTGTTGCTTTTTCCTGTGGAAGTGGATTTCACAAACTGGGAGCCAAGACTTGATCTAAGTTATCCAATCATAAATCAAAAAGTTATTCAGGCTTATTCTTCTGCTGACAGGGAAGCTCTGATGGAAGAGCTGGTGCAGCTTGAAGATGAATTGGGTATTGGAAATGTAGGTGATTCCGTCGAGTTGGATGAGCTCGCATTGAGACTGAAGGCCGTGCGTCCGGAATGGCCATGGCAGGAGGAGGTAGACCCTGATCAATTAGAGGCTAATCCGCCTCTAGAGCAGATTAAGCTCTCCGGAATATTTAATCGTGCGGTTTTGATAATGACTGAACGTTCTCCTTTTACGCAAGGGCTGGAGTCAGAGTTAAAACATTTAGCCAAGTTGACTGAAAGTGAGTATTCAGGAACTGCGCTTGGAGCTTGGGTTACTGAAAAAGTAGAAAATCACGGAGGAAATGATCTCGGAGATGAGTTGATTGAGGTCTTGCCCATGAATATGGAGCAACGTCAGGCTATTGCATCCTCATTGAAAAACGACCTTACCATCATCACAGGTCCCCCAGGTACAGGAAAATCACAGGTAGTTACGAATCTGTTGATTAACTCCGCTTGGCACGGGAAGCGAGTTTTATTCGCAAGCAAGAATAATAAGGCAGTAGATGTTGTTGAAACACGTGTAAATAATCTTGGCCCAAGGCCGCTTCTGTTAAGAGTTGGCTCAAATGCTTACCAGACAAAGTTGGCTGAATATTTGATGTCATTACTGTCTGTAACAACATCTCAAGATGATATTGATAATTTTGGTGAAGCTGAGGATGTTCACCAGAGAATGCAGATTGTCTTAAATCATTTGGATGAGGAGACTGACAAGCTCATTGGTTTGCGTAACCGTGTTGATAAGCTCGAGCGTGATGCGGAGGAGGCTCGAGAAATTCTTTCTGATGATATTGTCGATCGGTTAGGAAAGGTAGATTTTTCGCAGTTGTTACAAAGTTTGTCTGATTTTAAAAAAGCGCTGCTATTGGCTGATAAGAATAATCATGGTTTTTTTAAGCGGCTCATTTGGCGCAGTGCAAAGAAATCTTACTTCAGTTCGCTACAGCAAAGAATTCCTTCTATCTCGAGTGCGGTATCACTTGTTGATGTGTTGTCTCCAGATATGGAGCCAAGTGATTTAACCCTTGGTCCATGGAACAACTTTGCTGTAGTTGTTGAGCAAAAGTTGAATTTGGCTGCAAAGTTGAATGATTACTTAGATTGTCTAGAAAAGCTGAAGTCTTCTAGACAATTACCTGAAATAAGCCTCCAAAAAATGGAAGTGCTGGAGAAAATAGCTTCCAATTCCGAGAGGCTTTGGCGTTACTGGCTTAGATTGCAGCCTCAAAAGCTGACCCAGGAAGATCGGCGTCTACTTAGCCGCTATACAGCTCTCTTGAAGATGGTCATTGAGACAGGAGCAGAAGGAAAATTGTCAGACAATGTGGGGCGTCAATATAGAGCTCTTTTCCCTAAAGTGTCTCACCTCTTACCCTGTTGGGCAGTAACTTCCTTGTCTGCAAGAGGGAAAATTCCAATGGAGGCAGGCTTTTTTGATCTTGTAGTTTTTGATGAGGCTAGTCAGTGTGATATAGCCTCTGCCCTTCCATTGCTCTACAGAGCCAAAAAAGCTGTTGTAATAGGTGATCCAAAGCAATTGTCACATATCAGTGGGTTGCAGAAAGGTCAGGATCAGCAGTTACTTGATAAGTTCGGATTAACCACTGATTACCCTCACTGGAGTTATTCAACAACTTCTTTGTATGAGTTGGCTGCTGGCCTTGTAAGTGGAGGGCAAGTGATCAGTCTGTTAGATCACCATCGATCCCATGCCGATATTGTTGAGTTCTCCAACAAGCAGTTTTATGAAGGCCGATTGAGAGTCGCAACTAATTATGATCGACTGAATAGAGTTTATCAGAGTGGCCCAGGTATCAGGTGGGAACACGTTTCTGGAAGAGTTATTAGGCCGTCTTCGGGTGGGGCAATAAATCAGCAAGAAGTCGATGCTGTCATAGCTTTCCTGTACCAGCTTGTAGTCGAGCGCAACTACACGGGTTCTATAGGAGTTGTCTGTCCCTTTCGGGCCCAGGCTAATGCGATTAGAGTTGGAGTTGAGAAAGACCATACTCTATCAGCAGCTTTATTAGATCGGGACTTCTTGGCTGATACAGTCCATCGATTTCAAGGGGATGAGAGAGATGTGATGATTTTCTCACCGGTGTATTCACAGGGTATCTCGCCTGGTGCGGTGGGTTTTCTTAGGAATAATGGGAATCTGTTCAATGTCGCAATTACTCGTGCGAGAGCTCAGTTGATTGTCGTTGGAGACCTTTATGAATGCGAGAAGTCTGAAATCGACTACCTGAGCAACTTCGCCAAATACGCAGTAAGGCTCAAAAGTTCTGTATATGCAGGCTCTCGGATAAAGTCCAAAGATCTTGGAGAGGCATATCCTCAAGTGTCAAATCCTGAACAGGTCTCTGATTGGGAGAAAGTTCTCTACAGCGCTCTATACAAAGCGGGTATAAGGGCAGTCCCTCAGTACCGGGTTGAAAAATATGCACTCGATTTTGCGGTATTTGATGGGGATAGGCGCTTAAATATAGAGGTTGATGGTGAGCGCTACCATAGAAACTGGACTGGCGAGTTATGTCGTCGTGATCAGATACGTAATCAACGCATGTTTGAACTTGGGTGGGATGTTATCCGATTTTGGGTTTATGAAATAAGGGATGACCTTGATGGGTCCGTAAGCCGTATTGAGAAATGGGTTGCTGGTTAGGGTTGTAGTTCGCCGGTACGTGGTGTGAAGTCAATAAAATCAGGTCTGGGTGCATAATGGACGAATTAGACTATTGGCGACTGTGTGAAGAACTAAATATAGTTCAGGCTGCATTTTTGGTTGTGGGTGAAGCGCCAACCCAAGCTGAATATGTCGAACAATGGGATATGGAAACGCGCCCCACCGGATATGAGGCGGCAAAAACTGCTATTTGTGGGGCGCTAAAAAATTTCGTCTTATATAAAAAAGAACTTGCTGGGTTTGAATCGCAAAATAATCATTGGCGTGAGGAATACCTACACGCGCCTGATTTGGTATCGGAAAATGATGGTTACCTAACAGCTTTGTACCGTCGATCTATAGAAGGCAATTTAGTGCCAAAGACTGAGTACGATTTTAATGGCAACCCTGTAGGGTGGTTACAAGGCACGATCGACTTATACGCATCAACAATAAATGTCGAATCACTACGACAATGGCTCGTCCTAAAAGGCTTTTCAACAGGTTTTTTCTTTCCCGACCCTGTAACTACCTTGGATTTTCTAGATCGTCTGAATTCTCGATATGCTCCTAAGTTAGCGGCTGCCGTAAATGCGTGGCAGGCAGTTACTGACCCTGGTCGGAAAAGTCCTAAACAAGCACTGGACAAGTGGTTGAGAGAGCATGCTGCTGAGTATGGGTTAACCAACGATGAAGGAAAGCCGATAGAAACTGCTATTGAGGAATGTAGCAAAGTGGCAAATTGGAACCAAACGGGGGGTGCCCCTAAAACGCCAACCTGACTACCCCCTATCCTTTTGATTTTAATATAATAAAAATTATTTTCTTATTTCTGAGATAAAGAATACACAGTCTGATGGCCGGAAGTTAGCTAATTTCTATGGCTGGGTTTTCATAACCTCTCCAGCTATTTCGCCACTCTGATACAGACAATGATGAGGCCTGTTTAACAACACCCAAGAGGGTACTAACATGCTTCAAGCCATCCTGCGGCTCCCTGCCGTCAAACAACAAAGCGGCCTTTCTCGCTCTACTCTTTACCTGCGAATCAGCGAAGGGCTGTGGACTAAACCCATCTCTTTAGGTGGTCGATCAGTTGGCTGGCCTGCCTCAGAAATTGAAACCCTTAATGCCGCTCGGATTGCCGGTAAGGCAGATGATGATATACGTCAGTTGGTTCTAGCCTTGGAGAAAGAAAGGGAAGAATCTTATCGGCAATTGCTTTCAGAGGTATCTTTCAGCAGGGGATTCTGATGGCTAACTACAACCCCAATCTGGCAAAAATTCACCGCAATTACACGGTAGAAGATGTGGCTTCTTTGTACGGTATCCACAAAAACACGGTGCGGGGGTGGATCAAAGCAGGTATGCCCGTTTGTGATGACCGACGGCCAACATTGATTCTGGGGTATGAATTACGTCGTTACCTGCAACGTACACGTACAGCAGGAAAGCAACGCTGCAAACCTTTTGAGCTGTATTGCATGCGGTGCCGATTACCTAAGCGTCCGGCTGACGACATGGTTGATTTCAATCCTATCAATGAGACTACAGGTCGGCTGATAGGGATTTGTCCTGACTGTGAAACGCTGATGAACCGCTACGCAAGCAAATCTAGTCTGGCCCTGATTCGGGAGCACTTGGAGGTATGCGTTCCGATAGCTAAAAAACACATAAACAAGAGCAGTGAATTCCCCGTAAACAGTGACTATGTGTAGAGGTGTCAGATGAGTAGAAAATATCACCCTGATAATGAGCGGATAAAGCGAAAGTATTTCATCTTTTTGAAAGAGGCAAAGCGTCAAGATGACTCATCGGTAGATGCCGTTGCCAAAGCGATAAGTCGTTTTGAAGCTTACACCAAGTGGCGTGATTTTAAGGCATTTCACTTTGAGCAGGCGGTTGGATTTAAGGTGCATTTAAACAAGTATCGCAATGAACAGACAGGCTCAAATCTGAGCAAGGCAACCATGAATTCCGCGTTACGCAGCTTGAAGACCTTTTTTCAATGGCTGGCAATGCAGGCGGGGTATAAGTCCCGTATCAATTACACCGACACGGAGTATTTCAATCTGTCAGATAAGGATACAAGGGTTGCCACGGCAAAACGGAATCGGCCTGTACCAACGCTTGAACAGATTCAGCGGGTAATTGCAGTCATGCCTTCTAATACCGTGCTGGAAAAGCGCAGCAGGGCTTTGGTGGCCTTT
>DDNV01000054.1:6399-15253 GCA_002341315.1 Cellvibrionales bacterium UBA2511 | reverse complement strand
GCAGGGCTTTGGTGGCCTTTACGCTGTTGACGGGTGCCAGGGATAGCGCCATTGCTTCATTTAAGCTGAAGCATGTGGATTTGGCTGCCGGGAGCGTTTTTCAGGATGCTCGGGAGGTTAACACCAAGGCCAGCAAGACCTTCACTACGTACTTTTTTCCGGTTGGTGACGATATTCGGCAGATTGTGGAAGATTGGGTTCACTACCTGAAAAATGAGCTGTTATTCGGTAATGATGACCCGTTATTTCCTAAAACCGAGGTGAAGCCAGGTGCACGGCGAGTCTTTGAGTCGGTTGGTGTTCTGAAAGAGCACTGGAGCAATGCCACCCCCATTCGCAAGGTGTTTAAGGAGGCATTCGAGCAAGCGGGACTGCCTTATTTCAATCCCCACAGCTTTCGCAAGACCTTGGTGCAGTTAGGTGAAAAAACCTGCCGTGGCCCTGAAGAGTTCAAGGCGTGGAGTCAAAATCTTGGCCATGATGGTGTGCTGACGACGTTCTATAGTTATGGCGAAGTGCAGCAATCCCGGCAGTATGAGATATTAAAGGCGCTACGGGAGCCGCGTGCTGATGTTCAGTCTAGTCAGGTTGATGAAATTGCCAGGGCTGTGGCACGAGAAATGAGGGCGCATTCTCTCGCCGAGCTATAGTGCTGGGAGGCTGTAAAAAAGAGGAGGGATTCATTGAAAAAGCCAGCAAGTAAAAACACGGATAAGTTACCAGCAGCGCCGGAATTACCCCTGGAACTCGCCAAGACAGTGCCAATTAGTGATGTGTATTTTGCGGAAGAGCATATGAATGAGGTGCTGACTGATTATTATGGCAAAGAGTATGCCGAGAAAGCCAAAAAGCGTATTTATGGAGATAGTAAATAGCCATGTTCACAAACTCACATTATTTCCCCTCATTTGCTCAATAACTATCTGATGAGTGAAGTCGCTCTACCATACGGATTCAAAAACAATGAGTTGGTGCATATCTCTGAGGTAGAGGCAGGGTTGGGTTGTGATTGTTTTTGTCCATGTTGCCAGTCCAGGCTTGTTGCAAGGAAAGGCAAAGAGAAGAGACATCACTTTACGCATTATTCGAATGAAGCATGCTCTGGAGGGCTTGAGACGGCTGCTCATCTATTGGCCAAGGAAATCTTGAGTAAGGCAGCATACATAGCGCTACCTCCGGTAGAACTATACTTTGAGACTGGTCGGAGGTTGTTGCGTTTATCTGACGCTAGAAAATATAAGATCGACCGCGTGAGGGTGGAGAGTAGCATCGAAAATATAAGGCCTGACCTTATACTTACGATTGGTGGGCGTGATCTGATTGTTGAAGTGTTTGTAACTCATAAGGTGGATGATGAGAAAGTTAGTCGCATTAAACGACTGGGGGCGTCTGCTATCGAAATAGATTTGAGCCACTCTATTTGGGATGGAACCAGAGAAGAGATGTCCTCCTTAGTCGTAGATGAATGGTTTTTTAAGAACTGGATTTTTAATGCTCGAGCTGTTCAGGAGTTCGATCGGTTGATGGGTCTAGCTCTCAAGAAACCCATTATAGTTCGAGGGTTTTCAGCGCATGTGGACTTGTGTCCTCTAAAGAGAAGAGCATACAAAGGGAGGCCTTATGCGAGCTTTAATGATGACTGTGTAGGCTGCGAGTATCTTTTAGAGGGTATGACCGAAAGAGGCTATATATGCTGTATCGGTCATTTGCCGGATGAGATTTAGAAGTACATTTCTTGATAGGAATAATCACGTCTGAGTGTCTTGTATATTCGAGCTTGGCGCATCTCAGTCCAGAGGTGCTAGATCAAGGTCGGTGCTGAAATTACCCATTGACGACGGAGAGGGCTGCTGTACCGGTGAGGCTCATATTTCCGGTGGCGGCCTTTTCGATATGTTCGCTCCACCAACTCATGACGGGAATACGACGTTCAATATATTGGGCGCGGTTATAGGCGCTTCGAACTTCATTTTTTCCGGTATGGGCCAGTGCTGCTTCAATGACTTCCGGGTCAAAGCCCTGCTCATTAAGCGTGGTGCTGGCTAATGCTCGCATGCCATGCGCTACCAGTTGCTTGTCGAAGCCCATACGCTTCAGCGCCATGTTAGCGGTTTGCGGGTGAGTGTGGGTTCGGAGATTTCTGTCAGAGGGGAATACAAACTCACTGCAGCCACTGATGGGTTTCATCAATTCCAGTAAGCCGACGGTTTGCCGCGTCAACGGGACAGTGTGAGCTTTCTTCTTTTTCATTCGTTCAGCAGGGATATGCCAAAGCTGGTTCTCCAGGTCAATTTCATCCCAGCGAGTACCAGCGGCTTCGCCTGGACGCACCATTGTGTGTAATTGCCATTCTATTAAGCAGCGGGTGGTTAGTTTGATGCTGGCCAAGGATAGGGCCTTCATCAATTCTGGGAGCTGGCTGGGGGTGAGTGTTGGCTGGTGCTGCTTATCCGGTGTTTGAAAGGCCTTGCTAATGCCTGAAAGGGGATTGTTTGGGATCACACCCGTGTTGACTGCAAAGGTCATTATTTCATTCAGGCGTTGGCAGAGCCGTTTAACTGTTTCAAGGCTGCCTTTGGCTGCAATGGGCTTGATGGTGGCAATGGCTTTGACGGCGGTTACCTTGTGAATCGGCATTTTTCCCAATGTAGGGAAGATATGCAGCTCCAGTGAACGCCAGGAGTCATTGGCGTGCTCGGGGGTGACGGTGGTTTTTTTGATCTCCAGCCAGTCACTCGCAATTTTCATCAACGTATTGTTGTGGGCCTCTTCATTGGCTTTGGCCAGTTCATCCCGGTGTTCTTTGGGGTCAATGTCCTTTGCCAGTAGCTTTCTGGCCTCTTCTCGTTTGGCGCGTGCGCCCGCTAATGACAGTGTAGGGTATGCCCCAAGGCTGAGGCTGGTACGAACTTTGGTGAAGGGTCGGTGGTAATCCAGCAGCCAGATTTTGGAACCATTGGGCTTCACGCGAAGCTGTAGGCCACCCCCATCGGAAAGAGAGTAAACCTTGGCCTTAGGCTTTGCCTGACTGACTTCGGTATTGGTGAGGGGCTTGGTTGTACGGGCCATTTTAGTAGTACCGCTTTGGTTGATAAATTGATGGTACTACAATGGGTACTACTAAAAAAACTGGATTAGATAGGGTTTGTTAGGATGCTATAGGCGTAAAAAAACCCGTAATTCGTTAAAATTACAGGCTTTTTCGGTCTTCTTGGTAAGGTGTAAAACCTTGAATTGGTGGAGGCGGCGGGAATTGAACCCGCGTCCGTCAGTCCTCTGCCGAGGGATCTACATGCTTAGTGCAGTCTATTAAATTTAGCGGGTTGCAACCCGACAGACAGGGCGCGCAAACCGCGATTCCGGTGAGTTTTTAACGAATCCACCCCGGACGAGCTTCATCGCGATCATGTGAGATATGACACCTGATAGCCCCGAAAGGCTCCGGACGCACAAGCACGGCTCCGGTCAGATGGCACCCTACCGGGTATTAAGCGGCGAGTGCGTAGTTGTCGTCGTTGGCAACTATAATTTGCGACTTTGGATTTACGAGATTGGTCGCCATCTCGGCATGCACCCAGGGTTTTGTAACCGGCGTCGAATCCAAATCGCCCCCTGAAACTGCTGTTGAGTGTTTCTGTTAAAAAACATTGTCTCCATGGAGATGTTACCACAGAGACCATTGGTTCATTAGACTTATTCTGTCGATGAAGTTCACTGACAGGGTGTTAATTGATCACCGGGCGCGGCGGACCAGGCGTTGTTTCTGCCGTGCCCAATCACGATTTTTTTCAGTTTCGCGTTTATCGTGTTCTTTTTTGCCCTTGGCGAGAGCGATTTCACACTTCACCAGGTGGTTTTTCCAATACAGTGCAGTGGCTACACAGGTGTAGCCCTTCTGATTGACACCGTTGAACAATTTACCGAGTTCACGCTGATTGAGCAGCAGCTTGCGGGTGCGGCCGGGGTCAGTGACGTAGTGGGTGGACACGGTTCCCAATGGGGTGATGTGTGAACCGATCAGATAAGCCTCGCCGTCTTTCAGTAATACATAGCTGTCGGTGAGCTGGGCTTTGCCGGCTCGCAGGCTTTTTACTTCCCAGCCCTGCAGAACGAGACCCGCTTCGAATTTTTCCTCGAGCTGGTATTCGTGACGGGCCCGCTTGTTGAGTGCAATGGTGGGGTTTTTTTGAGGGTGTTGGGATTTGTTAGCCATGGGTCGGCATTATAAGGATTGCGTTGGGGTGCGCCTATGGTTTTGTGGCGTTATGCGTGATTGCCCTGGTTTTGTATATCGTGGATTGCCGGTACAATCCGGTCAGTTTTGACAAGGGTATCGCCGATGGCGGAACAACAGCAGCAATCCCCGGCAGAGGTTGATGGGTCTGGATCAGTTCCCGGGGGGCATCCTGTCTGGTCCAGTCGCTGGACCTTTGTGCTGGCGGCAACCGGTTCGGCGGTGGGCCTGGGGAATATCTGGAAGTTTCCCTATATTGCCGGTGAAAATGGCGGCGGTGCTTTTGTGCTGGTGTATCTGCTGTGTATTTTACTGGTAGGAATCCCCGTCATGGTGGCGGAGGTCATGCTGGGTCGGCGGGGCCGACAGAGTCCGATCAATACGATGCGTCGCCTGACCACAGAGGCGGGTCTGGAACGGCACTGGCACGCGATAGGGTGGCTGGGTGTCACGGCCGGGCTGATGATTCTTTCCTATTATGCGGTGATTGCCGGGTGGGCGCTCAATTACATTGGGAAGATGGCCAGTGGTGCTTTCCAGGGCGCCAGTGCCGATCAGGTTGCCATTATTTTTGCAGATCTGTTGTCCGACCCGGAAGCGCTGATTCTGTGGCAGACAGTCTTCATGATTCTGACCCTTTTGGTGGTGATTGGCGGCGTAACCCGTGGGCTCGGTGTTGCGGTGAGGGTATTGATGCCGGTGCTGTTCGTGCTGCTGTTGATTCTGTTGGTGTTTGGTATTCAGCGTGGGGATTTTGCCCAGGCTTTCAGTTTTCTGTTCAGCTTTAACTATGAGGCATTGACCTGGGCGGGGGTTCTGGAAGCCATGGGACATGCATTTTTTACCCTCAGCCTGGGGATGGGTGCCATTATGGCTTACGGTGCCTACATGCCTGAGCATGCCCGGATTGGCCGCACGGTGCTTGCCGTTGGCTTTCTGGATACAGTGGTGGCGCTGGTTGCCGGGTTGGCCATATTTCCCATTGTGTTTGCAAACCCGTCGATTGCACCCGGGGCGGGCCCGGGGTTGCTGTTCGTCAGTCTGCCGATCGCGTTTGGCAATATGACGGGTGGATTGTTATTTGGCAGCCTGTTCTTTGTGCTGGTGACGTTGGCTGCCTGGAGCTCGGCGATCTCGCTGATCGAACCCGCCGTTGCCTATCTCATCGAGTCGAAAAAATTTACCCGTATTACCGCGAACCTGCTGCTCGGAGGTATTGCCTGGGTTGTTGGGCTGGGGAGTGTTTTATCCTTTAATATCTGGGCAGAAAAGCAGGTTGCCGGGTTTAATTTCTTTGAGTTTATGGATTTTCTGACCTCCAGTGTCATGCTGCCACTCACCGGTTTGTTTATCGCCTTGTTTGTGGGCTGGATGATGCGGCCGGAGACCGTGCGGGGTGAACTCGCCGATGAGTCAGGTCGGGTCTTTGCGAGCTGGTACTGGATATTGCGATATGTATCGCCTATAGCCGTGGGCATCATTTTTGTGATGGGCCTCTACAAGACATTTTCCTGATGCTGACAACCATAAAACGCAGTGCGCTGGTGATGTTCTCCGCTGAGCAAATGTATGATCTGGTCAACGATGTGAACAGTTACCCACGCTATATGGAAGGCTGTGTCGGAGCCGATATATTAGAGCAGTCAGAGGACGGTATGGTGGCCAGACTAGACTTGAAAAAAGGGGGCATCGGTTACAGTTTTACCACTCGAAATACCCTGAAAAAACCCGAGCAGATTACCATGAGCCTTGAGCAGGGGCCTTTTAAAAAGTTGTCCGGTGAGTGGCACTTCAAACCATTGACGGCAAATGCCTGCAAGGTGGTGCTCGACCTGGAATTTGAATTTAACAGTTTGTCGGTAGGGCTTGCCTCCACCAGCCTGTTTACTTCTGTGGCGAACAATCTGGTGGATTCGTTGGCAAGGCGTGCTCAGGAGGTCTACGGTCCGTGAAAGATATTGAGTTGATTACCGTAGAGGTGGCCTATGCGTTGCCTCATCGTCAGCAACTGCTGGCGCTCAAGGTTGCACCCGGAACCACTGCGTATGAGGCGGTTCGACAGTCCGGAATTGTGCAGCAGTTCCCCGAGATTGATCTGGAAAATGTAAAAATGGGTATCTTCGGGCAGGCCCTGGGTACCAAGGGCCTCAATCCGCCAAAGACCTATGTGTTGGAAGCGGGTGATCGGGTGGAAATTTATCGGCCTCTGACCGTGGATCCCAAAGAGATTCGCAAACGGCGTGCGGCGAAGGCCGGGCAGAGTAATTGATTACTCGGTACTTTCGATATTCACCGCAGTGGGAATAAAGTCACCTCTGAAGCCCACCAGTTGGTCGTTTTCAAAGAAAATGGCCATCCGTTCCCTGACTTCTTCGCCGTTGCTGGGGGACAGGCTGTAGTAATAGTCCCAGCGGTCTTCATTGAAGGTGTCCGAAATCAGGGGTGTCCCCATCACAAAGCGCACCTGGGACTTGGTCATGCCCGGACGAAGCTGGTCAATCATGTCCTGGGTGATAACATTGCCCTGTTGGATATCGAACTTATGCACATTGGGCAGTTTGGGCATACTGAAATCTGGCATTGAGACACCTGAGCAGCCGGCGAGTAACGCGGTCATTGCCAGGCAGCAGGTAATTCTTGCAGTAAGATGCATTGGGGGTTCCAGAGTTTTCAGTGAACGGCGATAATACAGAATCAATTGAGTGTATTAAAGAGGCGGTAGCAGAATGAAGGATGAAAACCGGGACTTACGGAAGGCGGGGCTCAAGGTCACCGTACCCCGTCTTAAGATCCTGCAGATTCTTGAGGAAATCAATGAAAGTCACATGAGTGCCGAGGATGTGTACCGCAAATTACTCGAAGCCGGTGACGATGTCAGTATTGCCACGGTATATCGTGTGCTGACCCAGTTCGAGAGTGCCGGCCTGATTACACGCCATAATTTTGACAGCGGTCCGGCAGTTTATGAAATTGATCGGGGCATTCATCACGATCATATGGTGAATGTGGATAGTGGCGATGTGATTGAATTTCAAAGCAGTGAAATTGAAGCGTTGCAGAAAGCGATTGCAACCAAGCACGGTTTTGAGCTGGTGGGCCACAATCTGGTGCTCTACGTAAAAAAGGCTAAAAAATAATTGAGGGTTGATTACGCGATTTTGGTCTGATTTCTGCCGGCTTCTTTGGCGCGATACATGGCGCTGTCGGCGGCTTTCATGACGCCATCAAAATGCAGGGCGTCCTGTGCATCGGCAACACCTATACTGACGGTCACCCGGATATTGCCGCGGCGTCGTGAAGCGCCACGTTTCTTTTCGCCACTGGACTGATAGCGCGGTCGATTTTTGTTGTCCCGGGTGGCCATGTCGTAATTTGCAATATTCTTGCGCAGTTGTTCCAGGTGATCGACGACCTGCTCCCGTGTTTTGCCACGAAACAGCAGGCAAAACTCCTCTCCTCCAAAGCGGTAGGCGCGTCCGCCACCACTGACCCGGCGCAGTTGCGCGGCAATGGCGCGAAGTACCTGGTCGCCCAGGTCGTGACCGTATTCATCGTTGATGGGCTTGAAATGGTCCACATCCACCATCGCCAACGCATAGTGGTTCCCCATGGTGCGCACATCACGGAGCAGTGCCCGCCGGTTGGGGATCTGGGTCAGTTCGTCCCGGTACACCATGTTGAGCAGTGCCTGGGTCTGGTTGATAATCAACAGTAGCCCGGCGGCAGAAAACATGATTGAGGAAATATGCGGTAACTGAAACCATCCCACGGTGATAAAACTGAAGAACACGCAGCCCGGTAGACTGCTGTCCAGATACTCCCGGCGAAGCAATGGCAGGATGATGCTGAAAGTGTAAACCAGCAGAAATAGTAATCCCGCTGTAGCGGATATCTTCAGGCCGAAAAAAGTACTTTCGTTGATGCCGGGCAGGAGGTGGGAAAACCAGAGGGGTTGCCACTGAAACAGACTGATGATGATCAGTGCAAAGATTGAGATGAAGGCCGTCAATACCAGAAAAGCCGGGTGTCGCCAGCCGGTGTCGGGGAGGACGATGAACACACCCAGTATCAGTGGCAGGCAAAGTGAGATGAGGCTGAAGATCTGGTTGGCCGGCTCGGCATTCAATGGTGCCTGCAGGAAATGCCGAATCAGCCAGTAGCTGATCAGCATTGTCATGGCCGTACCCAGATTTTTGGATTGGTTTGCCAGTAGGGCCATGAAAGCGGCAAGCCCGCAGACGATAAAAGGCAGCTGCTCCAGCAGAGCCTGTTGATCGCCGTTCAGTGCCGGATATTGCCAATAGGTGAAGGCTGCCAGCAACAGGCAGAACATCGGGGCGAGCAGGCGAATAATAATTTGTGACATAACTGGCGAGTTGCGTTCGCCTTCCCTGTTCAAAAGATAATCAGTCTAAAAGGTTACGGCGGTTGCGTAAATATGCGGGCGCGAGGGCTATCTAATCATTTGTGGGTCATATGGCTGTGTTCCAGACCCTGTAAAAGCGGTGCGTACATGTGGAAATGGTTGAGATTAACAACAGGCTATTTACTGCTCTTGTCCCCGGTTTCTGCAGTAGCAGACCGGTCTTGTTGGTTGCTGGCTGAAACCTATTACGAGCA
>DDNV01000054.1:0-6283 GCA_002341315.1 Cellvibrionales bacterium UBA2511 | reverse complement strand
TGGCTGAAACCTATTACGAGCAACTCTACTGTGAAGTGCAGGCTGCGGGTCAGGGGGCTGATCTGCCGTCATTGCTGGACTTTCGGCGCAACAACGACAAAATTCAGGCCCTGTTGCTCAGGCGACCTGCCGCCAGAGCCGGTATTGACGTTGCCGTGCCAGCCGATACCCGACTGCCTGTGCCGGCGAGCGTTGCGGCAGCAGAGCCCCTCGAGACCGACAACGGACTGGATGGCTGCCAACTCGATCATCAGTGGTTGATTTGCGAGGGAGTTCGCTATGTGCTGGTGAGCAATCTGGCCAATAGCCGGCTGGCGGGAGGCGTGCTCAAACCATCGAATAAAATGCGCATACCGGCATTTCGCGGCGCATTGGATGATCGGGCGACCCGGGCTGATTACCTGGCGGCGGCCTATCGGCAATATTTGGAGAAGATGATGGAAATCGGCCTTGGCGGGTCGACGTTCTCCTATGCGAAATTTGTTTATCTGTTTGACGATGTGATGGCCAGAGGGGTGGATTTCGCCCAGCGCTTTGAAACGATGTTTGGTTTTCTGAAGAAGGATAAGCAGCGTCTGGCTGTTAACGAGCCACAGTCAGACTCACTGGCGCTGCAGTTGGAGCATTGTGATCAGGTCGGGCGGCAACTGGTGGTGTGCAATAACGGCAGAAAGAATTATCTGTTTCGCCGACAGGATTAATCGATCCGCTCTGCGCGTCCGTGTTCGATCACCCGCGAAGGTTTGGCAGACAATACCCGGTATGCCTTAAGCATATTAAACATGGCGTGGCCGAAGTGCTGTTCTGCCATGGCCAGTTCTCGGGCGGTAATCATCTCGCGCTCGTGATTGCTCAGGTTGGCGGGGTCGCCGCCAATTTCCGAATCAATGCGTTGCATTAGCTGGTCGATAAACTGTTGGCTGTCTCCGCAGGACCGGTGTAGGCCGCCAGCATATTGTTTCACTGTTCCGGGGAGGTCGCACATTGCCTGAAAAGAGGCTTTGGTGTTTCGTATGGCCAGTCTGGCCGGCAACATGCTCAGGTTAAAGCTCGCTGATAAAAACTGGTGGATCATAACTGGCTCCTTCCGGGTTTCTTTGCGGAAATATCAGTATAGTAGAGGTCTGCGGTCGACAATCCACGGGTCTACCTCAAAAGGAATTACACGTGCCTAGTACATGTGGCGATACGTTGGAACGGCCAGCTTGACACTTGAATGTTTTGCGAGCTCATCAATCGGGTTAGCCGATCATCGAGGCGGCGGCAATGAGCAATAGCATGATGCCAACGCCTATTAGTACCAATTTCCCAACTCTGGCCAGGGTTTCTGTATCTTCTCTCTGCACGGTAACACCCTCTTATTATGGAGAAAGGGCCCAGCATAGCGGTTTGAATACTTGAAATTGTTGATCTGTATCAAGCGGTTTGTTCACCCAATTGTAGCATTTCCCTGGCATGACTGAGGCTGGTATCGGTCGTTCTGGCACCGCCGAGCATGCGTGCGATTTCATTGGTGCGGTCAGCACCTGAAAGTGACTGGATACTGCTATTGGCAGAATGTTCGTGGGTGGTTTTGGTCACCAGCAGGTGGTGGTGAGCGCAGGCGGCAACCTGTGGCAGATGCGTTACACAAATGACCTGTCCCTGCCCGCCGAGTTGACGCAGCAGTTTGCCCACCACATCTGCGGTGGCGCCACCAATGCCCACATCCACCTCGTCGAAAACCAGGGTGGGGACTGCCGAATGGTTTGCAGCGATAACCTGGATAGCCAAACTGATTCGTGAAAGCTCACCACCCGATGCAATTTTGGCGAGGGGTCTTGGCGGTTCACCTGGATTGGTGGTGATCAGAAATTCGATGGTCTCCATGCCGTTGGCTGTTAATTGCCCCGATTTGACCGGGGTAAGTTGAGGTATGAATTGTGTGCCATCCATGGAAAGTGCCGAAAACTGCTGTTCAACCAGCGCAGAAAATTCAGTTGCTGCAGCTGTTCGGCGGGCCGTGAGATTTTCTGCCAGCGCGAGGTATTGGTCGGAGAGGGTGGCGGCCTGTTGTCGAAGTTTTTCAATACTGCCCTCGCCACCGGCGAGATTGTCCAGTTCTTCCTGAAGCGCCAGACGTTTGGCCGTTAGCGCTGGTGGGTCGATGCGGTGTTTGCGCGCCAATTGATAGATGGCGCTCAAGCGTGTTTCCAGTTGCAGCAGCCGCTCCGGGTCCAGTTCGAATTTGTCCAGATGTTGCTGGATTTCACGGCTGGCTTCCGCCACTTCAATGGCCGCACTGTTCAGCAGATTTTCTGCCTCGACCAGCTCGGCAGGTTTGCCGGGCATGTTGGTCAGCAACTGTAAGGCCTTGCCTAGGCTGTCTTGCAAGTTGAAGTCTTCTGCTTCACAGCAGAGCTGCAACAGCGACCCGCTGTCCCTGAGTATGGCCTCTGCATTTCCCAGTTGCTGTTGCTGTTGTTCCAGCTGCTCCAGCTCACCTTCTGCCAGGGACAGCTCATCCAGTTCCGATAACTGAAATGTGAGCAGTTCCCGTCTGGCATTCAGTTCGTCTGAGGCGTTCTCCAGCTTATCCAGCAGTTGTGTTGTGGTCGCCCACTGTTGATAAATCTGCCGCAACTCGCCAGCCAGCTCCGAACATCCGGCAAAGTTGTCCAGTATTTTGTGGTGGGTCTCCTTGCGCAACAGGGATTGGTGTTCATGCTGGCTGTGAATGTCGATCAGCATCTCGCCAAGCTCACGCAACTGCTGCATGGTGGCGGCCTGGCCATTGATGTAGCCCCGGGATCGGCCTTCGCGGGTCAGCAGCCTCCGCAATAATACTTCGTCACCGTTTTCGGCAAAGTCGTTATCGATCAACCACTGTCGGGCCGCTGCAATCTCTGTCAGATCAAATAATGCCGAGACCTCGGCGCGTTCCTGGCCCTGGCGAATCCGGTCTGTATCGGCGCGATCTCCCAGCGCCATTGCCAGGGCGTCGAGCACTAGGGACTTGCCTGCGCCGGTTTCGCCGGTCAGTGCCGTCATGCCGACGCCGAAATCCACTTCGAGGGATTCCACCAGCGTGAAATGTTTGACTGTCAGGGTAGTAAGCACCAGTAATGCCTGTTTGTGTGAAGTGACATCAGAAGAGCAATGTTATACACAATTTTTCAACGCGTCTGCCCTTGAAACATGGGTCAATGGCCCAATATAGCGGGTTGAAGCAAAGTCCTGAAGCAGCGTATTCAACAGAAGAAGGGAGATGTTGCGTGTCAACAGAACAAAATCATCAGGAGCCGGATCCACAGGATCCCGGTTCAGAGGACGCCGCTGAGTCGCGGCCTGAAACAGAGCAGTCAGAGGCGCAGTCAGCAACCGGCGAGGTTGAACAGTTGACGACCGATCTGGCCAACGCCAAGGATCAGGTGCTGAGAACCCACGCGGAAATGCAGAACCTGCGACGGCGTATGGAACGCGATGTGGAAAACGCCCACAAATATGCTCTCGAAAAGTTTGTCGGTGAGCTGCTGCCAGTGGTCGATAACCTTGAACGCTCCATCCAGGCAATGGCGGATGTCGATGGCGACTTCAAGGCGGTCAGTGACGGCATTGAGCTCACCCTAAAGAGCTTCCAGGATGTGCTGGCTCGCTTCAAGGTGGAGGCCGTTGATCCCGGCGGTGAGGCGTTTAATCCCGACCTTCATCAGGCGATGAGCATGCTTGAAGTGCCGGATGCAAAACCCAATACCATCATTGATGTGTTCCAGAAGGGTTACACCCTCAATGGCCGGCTGATTCGCCCCGCCATGGTGGTGGTTGCCAAATCGGCGGCGAATAACAGCAGTGAGCCTTGAAATTCCGCGATGCGGGCCAATATACAGACTCAGAAACCAATTTTTTACCAGTTTAAGCAAACCCGGAGAAACGAATAATGGGCAAGATAATCGGAATTGACCTCGGCACCACCAACTCTTGTGTGGCTGTACTTGAGGGCGACAAGCCGAAAGTGATCGAAAATGCCGAGGGAACGCGTACCACGCCTTCAATCGTCGCATTTGCCGAAGACAATGAAATCCTGGTGGGCCAGTCAGCCAAACGCCAAGCAGTGACCAATCCCAGTAATACCCTGTTCGCCGTCAAGCGGCTAATTGGTCGTCGCTTTGAGGATGATGTCGTGCAGAAAGACATCAAGATGGTGCCCTACAAAATTGTCAAGGCGGACAATGGTGATGCCTGGGTAGAAGTCAAAGGCGACAAAAAAGCGCCGCCGCAGATTTCAGCCGAAGTGCTGAAAAAAATGAAGAAGACGGCAGAAGACTATCTGGGCGAGAAAGTCACCGAAGCCGTCATTACGGTACCAGCCTATTTTAATGACTCCCAACGGCAGGCAACCAAGGATGCCGGTCGGATTGCAGGTCTTGATGTCAAGCGCATCATCAATGAGCCCACTGCGGCTGCGCTTGCCTACGGCATGGACCGCGATCCCGGTGATCGCGTTGTGGCAGTCTTCGATCTGGGTGGCGGGACTTTTGATATCTCGATCATTGAAATTGCCGATGTGGATGGTGAACACCAGTTTGAAGTGCTGTCCACGAATGGTGACACATTCCTCGGGGGTGAAGATTTTGACCTGCGATTGATCGAGTACCTGGCCGCCGAGTTCAAAAAGGACAGCGGCATAGACCTGCACAGCGATCCGCTTGCGCTACAACGTCTCAAAGAGGCTGCGGAAAAAGCCAAGATTGAGCTGTCGTCCAGTCAGCAAACTGAAGTGAATTTACCCTACATTACTGCCGATGCTACCGGTCCGAAACACCTGGTGGTCAAGTTGACTCGCTCCAAACTCGAGTCTCTGGTGGAAGAGCTGGTTGCCCGCTCCATGGAGCCGGTGAAAATGGCCCTGAAAGACGCCGGTAAATCTGCTTCGGAAATTGATGACGTCATTCTGGTAGGCGGTCAGACCCGGATGCCCATGGTACAAAAATATGTCACTGATTTCTTCGGCAAAGAACCGCGCAAGGATGTCAACCCCGATGAGGCTGTGGCCGTTGGTGCTGCGATTCAGGCAGCGGTAATGTCTGGTGAAGTAAAAGACGTACTATTACTGGATGTGACACCCCTGACTCTGGGTATTGAAACCATGGGTGGTGTGGCGACACCTCTGATCGAGAAAAACACCACGATTCCGACGAAAAAATCGCAAATTTTCTCAACGGCAGATGATAACCAGCAAGCAGTAACGGTTCACGTCGTACAGGGTGAGCGCAAGCAGGCAGCCGGCAATAAGTCATTGGGCCGTTTTGACCTGGCTGACATTCCCCCGGCACCTCGCGGCATGCCTCAGATTGAAGTGACTTTTGACCTTGATGCGAACGGCATTCTCAATGTCAGTGCCAAGGACAAGGCTACCGGCAAAGAGCAGTCCATTATTATCAAAGCGTCCTCTGGCCTCTCAGATGACGAAATCGACAAAATGGTCAAGGATGCCGAGGCAAATGCCGCCGAAGACAAGAGATTTGAAGAGCTGGTGAGTTCCCGCAATGCTGCGGACGGCCTGGCCCATGCCGCCAGAAAAACGCTGGAAGAAGCGGGCGATAAGGCCAGTGCTGAAGAGAAAGAGGCGATTGAGTCTGCCATCAAGGGCGTGGAAGATGCCGTCAAAAGTGATGACAAGGAGGGGATCGATGCCGCCGCGAACACGCTTTCCGAGGCCTCTGCTGCACTGGCACAGAAACTTTATGCCGAACAGGCTGAGGCTCAATCTGAGGGGCCAGAGTCGGCCGAGGGCAGCACGTCTGATGACGCAGTGGATGCTGAATTCGAAGAAGTGAAAGACGACAAAAACAACAAGTAAGGCTTGCCCTACTTGGAGTGCCCGGCATGTCAGTGCCGAAAGCAGGCGCGGTTTCCAGTCCGCGCCTTGCCGTGTCTGGTGTGCTGCCAAGGCAGTGCACAGGACAATATGATAATTACTGCCTCTGGCAGTGAACCCAACCAGAGAAGTTGAAACGCAATGGCCAAACGCGATTATTACGAAATTCTCGGTGTTGCCAAAAACGCCTCCGCTGACGAAGTCAAAAAAGCCTACCGCCGGATTGCGATGAAAAATCACCCGGACCGCAATCCGGACAACAAGGCGGCGGAAGATGTATTCAAGGAAGCTACCGAGGCCTATGAGGTGCTTTCCGATAAAGAGAAGAAAGCGGCCTATGATCAATATGGTCATGCCGGAGTGGACCCCAATGCCGGATTTGGCGGTGGTCAGGGTGGTCCCGGGTTCGGTGGTTTCAGCGATATT
>DDNV01000060.1:2134-4589 GCA_002341315.1 Cellvibrionales bacterium UBA2511 | reverse complement strand
AGCGTTCGCAGGTAAAAGACCCCGGGGCTCTCAACCCCGGGGATACTGGCGTGCCGGGCACGCGCTCCGGTGCACAGAGCCAGCTTGTCATAACTCAATTGTTGACCATCGTTCAACGCGACAACTTTTGCCACGCGGTCAATGCTCACAACACGGCGCCCGGTCAAAAGATCAACACCATGGCTGGCATAGGCGGCAGCAGGACGAATCAGGATACTATCGGCCTTTCGCTCGCCAGCGAGATAGCTTTTCGAAAGCGGCGGGCGCTGGTAGGGTGCGTGAGGCTCCTCCCCCACCAGCAGAATCTCGCCCTGCCAGTCCTGCTGACGAAGGCTCGACGCAAGTTGTGCCGCAGCGTGACCTGTTCCGACAATAACCACCCGTCTCTGCATGCTGCTCATCGCTCCGGCCAAAGGAACACATTATCCTTAGTCAACGGAAGCATTGGCAAGAGCCCCCTGCAAACAACAGCAATAAAGCCACCGGGGACCGCCCACGGAGATTAGCCAAAACCAAAACTGCCAAAATTGTAGAAAAACTACAAATTGAGCCAATGACAAAGAAAGAGATTACAGCTTGTTATATCATCAACAATTCACATTTAAAGCAAAATCCGCATAAAAATTTTTACAAAAGACAAGACATGTTCCGCTTGAAACACCAAAATCATGTATCTAGACTACACAAAATTTTGACGCCTGCGACAACGGCAGAACGCATGGTAATTTCATTACCATTGGCGTTAGAATAACTGCCCTGCCCGGCCCCTTATAACGATTCAAACCGAGAGAAAAATGGCTGACTCATTCAAAGAAAGTGCCCTGCGTTACCACACCCACCCCGTTCCGGGAAAAATCGAAATTCGCCCAACCAAACCACTCGCCAACAAGCGCGACCTTTCTCAGGCCTATTCTCCGGGTGTTGCCTATGCCTGCGGGGCCATTGTAAAAAACCCTACAGAAGTGGCGAATGTCACAGCACGGGGCAACCTGGTGGCTGTCATTACGAATGGCACCGCTGTGCTGGGATTGGGCAATATCGGCCCACTGGCCGCCAAACCCGTAATGGAAGGCAAGGCGGTTCTGTTCAAGAAGTTTGCCAATATTGACGTGTTTGATATTGAAATTGATGAAACCGATGTGGACAAGCTGGTGGATACCATTGCCTCGCTTGAACCTACCTTTGGCGGCATCAATCTTGAGGATATCAAGGCTCCCGAGTGCTTTCTGGTGGAGAGAAAACTCAGGGAACGCATGAATATCCCGGTTTTTCACGACGATCAACACGGCACGGCCATTGTGTCAGCCGCAGCAGTCTACAACGGACTCAGGATTGTCAACAAAAAGATTGAAGACATCAAACTGGTGGTGACCGGTGCCGGAGCAGCCAGTATTGCCTGCGTGGACTTGCTGGTCAGCATGGGACTGCAAAAAACCAATATCCGAATGATCGACCGCAACGGGGTCATCTACAAAGGCCGTGCAGAAGGGATGAACCCCTGGAAAGAAAGCTATGCGGTGGAGACAGAGGATCGCACCCTGGACGATGCCATCGACGGCGCCGACCTGTTTCTGGGTCTGTCCGGCCCCGGTATCCTGAAGGTCGACATGGTCAAGAAAATGGCACCCAACCCGTTGATTCTCGCCATGTCCAACCCCACCCCCGAGATCATGCCTGAAATTGCCAAGGCCGCCCGCCCGGATGCCATTCTGGCCACCGGTCGTTCCGACTATCCGAATCAGGTCAATAACGTACTCTGCTTTCCGTTCATTTTCCGCGGCGCGCTCGACTGCGGCGCCACCGTCATCAATGACGCCATGAAACAGGCCTGCGTAAAAGCCATCGCCGATCTGGTTCACCTTGAACCGTCGGAAGCCGTAGCAGAGGCCTACGCCGATGAAGTACTGAAATTCGGCCCGGAATACCTGATTCCCAAACCTTTTGATCCACGTCTGATCGAGGAAGTCCCCCTGGCGGTAGTCAAAGCTGCCATGGAAAGCGGCGTCGCTACCCGTCCCATCGAGGATATGGAGGCCTACCGCAACAAACTCCACTCTTATGTGAGTCGCAGTCGTCTGTTCATGCAACCAATGATCGAACTGGCCCGCCGCCAGCCATCGCGCATTGCCTATGCCGAGGGAGAGAACGACGATGTGTTGCGCGCCATGCAGGGTATTGTGGATGAGAAAGTTGCCAAGCCAATCCTGATCGGCCGCCCCAGCGTGATCGAGCGCAAAATCCAGGAAATGGGACTGCGTATTAAAATCGGCACTGACATCGAGATTTTCAATCCGGAAGAAGGTGATCACCACCAGAACTACTGGCAGTTCTACCACCAGCGCGTGGGACGATCCGGCGTTTCCGTGGAAGCCGCCCAAAACACAGTGCACACCAATAACACAGCACTGGCAGCAATTATGGTCGCCCTCGGTGATGCCGATGGGTTGATATGCGT
>DDNV01000060.1:0-2045 GCA_002341315.1 Cellvibrionales bacterium UBA2511 | reverse complement strand
ATGCCGATGGGTTGATATGCGGCAAAGTCGGTCGTTTCGACAAGCACCTGAAAGACATCAGCAGTATCCTGCCCCAGAGCAGCACCACTGAAATGTCATCGGTCTGCGTGCTACTGATGGAGGATGGGCCTCTGTTCCTTGCAGATCCATTCGTCAACGTGGACCCCACCGAAGAACAGATCGTCGCCACCGCACTGAACACCATCAACTTCGTCAAAGGTTTTGGTATAGCACCAAAAGTGGCACTGCTCTCGCACTCCAACTTCGGCACTTACGATGACCACTCTGCCCACAAGATGAAACGGGCGGCCGAGCAATTGCGCGAGCAATTGCCCGATGTCCAGATCGAGGGCGAAATGCACGCCATGTCCGCCATGAACGAAACCCTGCGCGGCAAGACTTATCAAAATGCCAACCTGCAGGGACAGGCCAATGTACTGATCATGCCCAATATGGATGCCGCCAGCATCACCCTTGGTTTGCTGCGCTCACTGACCAATGCCCGATTGGTTGGGCCATTCCTGTTCGGTTTCGACAAACCAGCCCATATCCTGATTCCGTCCGTCTCCGGACGAGGTATCCTGAATATGACAGCGCTAATCGGAGCGGACATCACATCAAAACACGAGTGAGAAACGCCACACCATTAAAAAACGCGGCTTCTGCCGCGTTTTTTAATAACTGCAAAAAGCACTGACCCACACAAACTAGTAATGCGGCGGCCTCTCATCTTCACCCTCTTCATCTGGCAGCTTGGCAACAATCTCCCCTAGTTGCCCGCGCAATGCTTCAGCGCTGGCAGCTAACCGGTCGATCTGATCCTGTTGCCGGCAAATCACATTGTTTAACTGCTGCAGGGTGTCCTCCTGAAAGGCCAACCTGGTTTCGATTTCCACCAGACGATCTTCATCCATCACCAAGCCCTCTATTATCGAATGAGCCAAAAAAAACCGCAGAAGTTACCTTCTGCGGTTTTTCCAGAAACGACTTGCGTATCAGAGCTTGTCTGAATTTTCGGCAAGATAGGAAGCCACACCGGTGGGTGAAGCATCCATACCTTTGTCGCCTTCTTTCCAGCCTGCAGGGCAAACTTCGCCGTGCTTCTGGTGGAATGACAGCGCGTCGACGATACGCAGCATTTCATCGATATCGCGACCCAGCGGAAGGTCATTGACGATCTGATGGCGCACAACGCCGTCCTCATCGATCAGGAAAGAGCCGCGGAAAGCAACACCGGCCTCATCAAATTCAACGTCGTAGGCCCGGCAGATTTCGTGCTTGACGTCGGCTACCAGCGGATATTTAACCTGGCCGATACCGCCTGCATCAACCGGTGTATTTCTCCAGGCATTGTGGGTGAATACCGAGTCAATGGAGACACCGATAACTTCCACACCACGTTTTTTGAACTCATCCAGGCGGTGATCAAATGCGATCAGCTCTGATGGGCAAACAAAAGTAAAATCGAGCGGATAGAAAAACACGACGGCTTTCTTGCCCTTGATGTTATCTGACAGCGTAAACGCATCAATGATTTCACCGTTACCCAGTACTGCACCAGCCGTAAAATCCGGTGCTGCTTTACCTACTAATACACCCATGATCTAACTCCTTAAATGGTCTGTTTTTCTGAAGGAATGTAGGGGCTACCTGTCGCAGCCCGTGCTCGAAACTCTTACATCAATCTTACACAATCAGTTTTTTGTGTCTCATTGTAATTAGCTATAAGCGCCATAAGCCCTGTTTAATAACCGGACCCTTACCTACTCGGCAGCTTTCTGTCCACTCTGGGCGGCATCCTGTACCAGCGGAGCCAATTCACCTTTCTGGTGCATGTCGGCAATGATGTCGCAACCGCCAATCAGTTCACCATTAACCCAGAGCTGGGGAAAGGTAGGCCAATTGGCGTATTTTGGCAGATTAGCACGGATGTCCGGGTTTTCCAGAATATCGACATAGGCGAAGCGCTCACCGCAAGCCATCAATGCCTCAACCGTGCGGGCAGAAAAGCCGCATTGGGGCTGATTGGGGGAGCCTTTCATGTA
>DDNV01000079.1 GCA_002341315.1 Cellvibrionales bacterium UBA2511 | reverse complement strand
GCATCGGAGGGCCTTGTTACACCGGTAAAGGCGGTGCTCGCTATGAGGGGCTGGGCGGTCCAGCTTACAAAGGTTACGGTGGCGCCAGATACGATGGTCTCGGTGGACCGGCCTATAAAGGTGTGGGTGGTGCCTGCTATGCGGGAAAGGGCGGTCCCTGTAATCCTGCGAACAAGGGTGGCAAGCACTGCCCTGCAGTCTGTGATGATTAGCGGTTGAGCACCTGCGATCTTTTGGTGTTATGACGTGAAACTTCAGCAATATCAGGTCGGTGCGTTTACCGACCGAATTTTTGGCGACACTCCCGCTGCGGTGGTCGTATAAACTCCCAGGTGCGTGGTGACAGGGTGATGCTAACGGGTTCAGCCGTCACTTTTATGGAAGCAGAAATCCATCTCTAGCAAGCCACGATGCAGCACGATTTTCGATGCATTTCGGTCTGACGTTTCTTTTTTTGGCTTAGAACCTGTTGCGATAGCGAATGTAATCCCGCGCTGTGCGACGGGGCGCCTCCAGCATGGGCAGATGACCAACGTTGGGCATCATTCGAACTTCGCTATTCGGCAGCAGGGATTGCAGAGCAGCCGCTCCGGCAGGGTGCAGAATCTGATCCTCGTTTCCCCAGACAATCAGTGCCGACGTGTCGATGGCTTTAAACTGTGTTTCCAGCATGGGTGATGCAGTGACTTGCCGCATGATTTCGCTGTGCAAATCAAAATCCGCAGCGCTCCGTCGGGCCATTGTGCTTCTTATGGAGTAGGGCAGAAAAGGCGGTTTATGTGTGGTCATTTGCATGAGTTTTTTGAAATCACCTGCCGAGTGCAACAACATGGGGAGTTCACCAGTGGCGAGATAGTGTTTCAGTATGTCTGACTCGTAAGCGGGCTCGGTACCGGCAGCATCCAGTAGCCACAGGCTGGCAACCCGCTCGGGCTGTTCGGCGGCGAATTGGCAGACAATGAAGCCGCCCATGGAGTTGCCCCCCAGATGAACCCGTTTGAGACCGAGTACATTCAGAAATTCGCACAGGTTTCTCGCCTGATCGGTGATCTGATAGCTGGCATCCGGGTCCCGACTCGCGTCACCAAAGCCCGGCAGGTCCGGGATGATCAGGTGATAATGAGGGGTGAGAAAGCGTGCGATACGGGTGAAATTGTCCTTGTCTCCGCCAAAGCCGTGAATCAGTACCAACGGCTCACCGCAACCTCCTTCCAGATAGGGCATGGTGGCACCCGGAATAGTGGCTATTTTGCTGTCGAGGCACGAACGCCAGCGTTCCAGGCCAATACCAGCCTTTGCTGCCTGACGGGGAAATGCCCGGTTCAACATGACCCAGGTAATGACCAAAGCAAAAATCGCGAGCAGAAAGGCAAATACCGGGTTCATTGACAAATCACCTCAACGGGTTTGTGGGAATGGGCCGTATTCATCTGGCAGTAAACTCCAGTAATTGGTCGTCAATCGGCTCACTGAGCAGCATGGCCCGGTCAGCTTCAAGGCTGTGAGAGACTCGCCATGGAGCATGTCTGCCCTGGCGTGGGAGATGATCAATACCCCGTTGAATATAGCCCGAACTCAATACGCTCATGACATTCTCTTCGGTTGCTTCGTTGTCGGGTGCACGGGGAGTCACAGTGGCGATGTGGTTGCTGTCCATGTATTGAAGCAGGCGGCAGATGTAACGGGACGCGATATCTGACTTGAGTGTCCAGGAGGCGTTGGTATAGCCGAGGATAAAAGCCATGTTGGGCATGTTTTGCAAAAGAACAGATTTATAGCTCAGCAGCCTGTTTGCCGGTATGACCCTGTTGTCGATGCTCAGGGCCATGCCGCCAAAGGTCTGTAACTGTAAACCGGTAGCGGTAATCACAATATCCGCATCCAGCCCCTGCCCGGATTTGAGCTGAATACCCCGCTCGGTAAAGTGATCTATCTGGTCGGTTATTATCCGGGCTTTACCGGATTTGATGGCTTTGAAAAGGTCCCCGCCGGGCACCACGCAAAGTCGTTCCTGCCAGGGTGGATAATGCGGCGTGAAGTGCCGCATGTCGGCATCATAACCAATCGATTTTTTGACTTTCCACAGCAGGTATTTGCGCATTTGCTCAGGCCAGCGCATGGCACTTTTGTACAGCAGGCGTTGGAGAAAGGTGTTGGCAGAGCGCAGGATGCGGTAGAGCCACTGTCGCGGGAGTATTTTTTCGAGCAGCCTGATCAGATCCTCGTAGCGGGGGGTGCTGAGATAGTAGCTCGGCGACCGTTGCAGCAGGGTGATCCGGGCAGCTTCTTGAGCCATCGCTGGCACGATAGTGGCCGCGGTGGCTCCGCTGCCGATAACCACCACGTTTTTGTCGCGATAAGCCAGGGATTCCGGCCAGAACTGGGGATGGATACACTGGCCCTTGAAAGAGTCGATGCCGGAAAATTCCGGTGAGTGGCCCGCATCGTAATTATAGTAACCGGCACAACTGATCAGGAAATGGCAGCGGTAAGTCGAGGTTTTCCCGGTGGATTCATTGATTGCCGTAACCGTCCACTGGTTTCGGCTGCTGGACCAGTCAGCGGCGGTGACTTTCAGACCAAAGTGGATGTGTTGGTCAACACCGTATTGCCCGGCCGTCCGCTTGATGTAATCGCGGATCATTGGGCCCCCGGCCAGAATTTCTGGCTTCATCCATGGCTGAAAATCGTAGCCCATGGTGAACATGTCGGAGTCAGAGCGCACGCCAGGATAGCGAAACAGATCCCAGGTACCGCCAATCGCATTGCGGCGTTCCAGAAGTCTGATGCGTCTGGTCGGCGACTGTCGGGCGAGATGGCAGGCCATGCCGATACCGGACAGTCCGGCCCCAATAATCAATACATCGACGTCTTGCTCTGGCACGGTGGTTTCTCTCTGCCGGCCGGACAGCGATCCGGCCATGACATTACAATGGCCATTCCACAGTGTTATCGAATGACCTCAACATCGTTCCGAGTGTCGACTGCATGGTGGTTGCCTGCCTCAGGATGTAAATTTCTTCATGATGTCGACGGGCAGTGGAAACACGATAGTGGAACTCTTGTCGCCGGCAATTTCCACCAGGGTTTGCAGGTAACGCAATTGAATGGCCGATTCCTCTGTAGCCAGTATTTTTGACGCCTCCGCCAGTTTCTCTGCCGCTTCGGCCTCACCCATGGCGTGAATGACTTTTGCACGACGCTCTCTTTCTGCCTCCGCCTGCTTGGCGATGGCGCGGATCATGGATTCGTTCAGATCCACATGTTTGATTTCCACATTGGCCACTTTGACGCCCCAGGCCTC
>DDNV01000042.1 GCA_002341315.1 Cellvibrionales bacterium UBA2511 | reverse complement strand
CCCTATCTGCCGTGGGCGTTGGAGAATTGAGGGAAGCTGCTCCTAGTACGAGAGGACCGGAGTGGACGAACCTCTGGTGTTCGGGTTGTCACGCCAGTGGCATTGCCCGGTAGCTACGTTCGGACAGGATAACCGCTGAAAGCATCTAAGCGGGAAGCCCCTCCCAAGATAAGTTCTCCCTGGGGACCTTGAGTCCCCCTGAAGGGCCGTTGAAGACTACAACGTTGATAGGCTGGGTGTGGAAGCGCGGTAACGCGTTGAGCTAACCAGTACTAATTGCCCGTGAGGCTTGACCATATAATAGAAATGATTGCATTACGGACATGTGTCCCAAGAATCACTCGCTGCTTTAACATTTTTATCGACCTAATTTGAGTACAGAGCATTGTAGCCCTGCTGGTTTTCTGACCGATATGTGGCTGCTTTGTACTTTAACCAGTTTTCCTGACGACAATAGCAAGCGTGAACCACCTGATCCCTTCCCGAACTCAGAAGTGAAACCGCTTAGCGCCGATGGTAGTGTGGGGTTTCCCCATGTGAGAGTAGGTCATCGTCAGGTTCTATCCCAGGGCCCAATCGTTAACTCGGTTGGGCCTTTTTATTTTCAATTTAGTTCGTTAAGTCGTAACGGACAGTTGATATTTTATTTATGCCGTTATTCTGAACCAGGTTAATGCGGCTGCTGTTCATTGTCGACGAAGGGCCAGTGGCTGATTTTCTTCAGGGTGTCCTCTTCTTTCAGGGTGTTCAGAGATGGACTGGATGCAACTAATTAGCGGGGTTGGGCCAGATTAATTCTGATTTTATTTGTTGGTTTGGTATAGTTATATTGTGTTGCCGTTGCACACATGAAATTAACAATATATCTTCATTAAAAACGCTTTATATGCTCTAAAATATGCGTCAATATAATTAAAATTTTTTCAAGTCTGCAGTGCAGTGATTATTATTCTGTTTGGTTAAGGGAGTGGTAAGGTGGAGAGCTTTTATGAGAACCACAAACCTGAGCATGCAGAGTCAATACTTTCTTTTTTGGCAGTTCTTCACGATCCAATAATAGCCATTAAAGAGAATGGCAAAATCGTACAGGTGAATAAGAAAGCCCAGGAATTATTTGGTTATCACCGAAACGAATTTCTTCAAATGACTGTTGAAGACCTGCTGCCTTCAAGTCTACGTCAGCTATACAGCCGCTTCAGAGAAATATTTATAAAAAAACTCTCTACTGGTCCCGTGGGGAAATCCCGCAAACAATACGCCCTACTCAATAGAATGGGCGACAAAATATATGTCGAGGTGTTTCTAAGTCCGATAATGGGGCCAGAAGGTAATATCACAATTGCAACCATACGTGACGTTACCAAAGAGACGGTTGGTCGAAGAGCACTGATAAACGTTATGAAGGAAAGTTTTTCAAAGAATCGACAGGATTTCTTCGATTCCTTGGCTCTTTTCCTCGCACGTGATTCGAAAGCTCAGTGGGTTACAATTGGGAAACTGACGGCCACGAAAGATGCTATCCAGACCATTAGTTTTCTGTCCAATGGCCAGCACGTTGATAACATCTGTTATCCGCTAGCTGGTATGCCTTGCAATGCGACGATTAAAAACGATGACTGTCTGATTCTCGATCAGCTCTATCAGGCATATCCGAGCAGCCTGTTGCTAGCGCAACAGGCTGGGTGTGCGCATGCATACGTTGGTGTCTGCTTATATTCGTCGTCTGGCGAAATTCTTGGCCTGATCAACGTACTTTACGAAGCTCCAATAGATTCTTCCCAAGCGGAGTTGGCTCGGCATCTTCTGAGGATCGTCGCCCTTCGAGTTGCCCCAGAAATTGAAATACTCAGTAACCAGGAAAGCTTGAGTAAACTGTCTGCTGTGGTGCAGTCCAGCCCAAATGCGGTAGTTATAACAGACAGGGAAACCAGGATTGAATATGTTAACCCGCGATACTGTGAAATGAGTGGTTATATTCAGGAAGAGCTTATTGGTAAAAAAATGAATATTAACAGTTCGGGGAATACACCTAAAAAAACCTATAACTCACTGTGGCGTAAACTTGGAGCCGGTGATCAGTGGCAGGGTGAATTAGAAAACGCGAGGAAAGACGGAAGTACCTACTGGGCAAGAAGTCAGATATTCCCAATTAAGGATCAAGACGGCTGTATTATTAATTTTGTAGGTATACAAGAAGATATCTCAAAAGCCAGGGCGCTGACCAAGCAGTTAAAATACGAAGTATCGCACGATCACTTAACAGGCCTCGCGAACCGAAAGGCATTTGAATTAAAACTTGATCAGGCAGTGTCCGCAGCCAAACAAAATGGATCCATTCACTCGTTATGTTTCATAGACCTTGATCATTTCAAGGTCTTGAACGACACCGGTGGACACTTGGCAGGAGATCTGTTGCTCAAGGGTGTAGGGCAAGTTTTGAAGGGAGGGATCCGTGCCAAGGACGTTGCAGCTCGTCTAGGGGGAGATGAGTTTGGCCTTATTTTATTTGATTGCGACTCTATTCATGCAGATAAAATAGTGTCCAATATATTAAATAGCATACAGAAGTTGGAGTTTGTCTGGGATGACAAATCCTATGTTGTTGGTGCCAGTATCGGTATTGTCGAAGTATCCGGACATGAGCATGATTCTGCGGAGTTGCTCAAACAGGTTGATGTGGCATGTTATAGCGCAAAAGAGCAGGGAAAAAACAGAATCCATTTTTATCATGAGGGCTCGCAAGGTGTGTCCCGGCACAGAACTGAAGTTGACTGGGTTCCGAAGATTAACGCCGCATTAGCTGATGATCTATTCAGGATTTATTTACAGCCTATTGTCCCGTTAAAGCGACATGCGGAAAAAATAAAAAGGGAGGTCTGTCATTTTGAGGTATTGATTCGGCTCTCTGATGCCGTAACCGGTGAGATAATTTCACCGGCCTGCTTTCTGCCTTCTGTTGAGCGGTTCAATCAATCTGCAAGGCTGGATCGCCATGTGATCAACAAGGTCTTCGACTGGATCAAGTGTAACCCGAAACGCATTCAGCAAATCGGTGGGTTTAGTATCAATCTGTCAGGTGCGTCTATTGCTGATCGATCGCTACTCGATTTCATTATTGCCGAACTTGAGAGCGGCTCTATAGCGCCTGAAAAAATCAAATTTGAGATTACTGAAACCGCCACCATTAGGAATATTACCGAAGCTTGCTATTTCATGAAGTCCATAAGGGCAACAGGTGCACAAGTTGTGTTGGATGATTTTGGCAGTGGTTTTTCATCGTTTCCTTACCTGAAGTCCTTGCCCATCGATATGTTGAAAATAGATGGCTCCATGGTCAAAGACATAGCGAAGGATAAGGCCAGCTATACAATGGTCAAGATGATCAATGATCTGGCGCATGCCTTGGGGTTCCAGACTGTGGCGGAGTATGTTGAAAGCAGAGCGATTCTGGATGTTCTGATAGAGATTGGTGTCGACTATGCCCAGGGTTATGAAATTGCTCGCCCCGCGCCTTTGGAAGAGGTTTTGCGCGACTAATTTTCGAATGATTCAAAGAATATCGCAGGTCGGGTTTAAACCATTGAATAGTGCGTGCACTTCCAGCTGAAACTCAAAAGTAAAAACCCTTTTGTGGTTGGGCCCTTTCTTGCTGTAAAAAGAATTTCTGTCACGCCCTTCTCAAGAAAGTCTCCTGAATGTCTGTTGTGTATAACGACTAGCTTATTCGTATTATCGTTTGTCTCTCTTACTTTTTATTTCGGGCATAATGCTGGGCAGTCTGATATGCAGGAGTTGGCGTGGATATTTACCTGTTGTACCTTTGTCTCGGTGCTGCCGCAGGTCTGATCAGTGGCCTGTTTGGTCTGGGGGGTGGTGTTGTTATCGTCCCTATTCTTATCTTCACCTTCACAGCCCAGGGTATGACTCAGGCGGTGCTGACTCATCTGGCTATCGGTACATCGCTGGCCACCATCGTTGTGACGTCGGTGAGTTCAATTTTATCCCATCACAAACACGGTGCCGTCCTGTGGACACTTGCCGGGTGGTTGACACCCGGTATTTGTATTGGTGCTGCACTGGGTGCCGTATTTGCGGTCAGTATTTCGGGCGCAGCACTGCAACTCGCTTTTGGTATATTTCTTTGTCTCGTGGCGTTAAAAATGGCATTCGCGCTCAGTCCTACCGGTGGTGCCAATATGCCCGGTCGAGCAGGGCAGAGCATAGTGGGTGCAGTGGTCGGTTTTGTCGCAAGCCTGTTCGGGATAGGTGGAGGCTCGCTCACGGTCCCTTATTTAACCTGGGTACGAGTGCCGATGAAAAATGCAGTGGCCACCTCTGCTGCCTGCGGGTTGCCAATAGCCATTAGCGGGGCGCTGACATACTGGTGGCAGGGAGTTGGTGAGCCGGATCTGCCGGATGGGGCGATCGGGTTTATTTACCTTCCGGCATTTCTGGGAATTATCCTAGCCAGTACGGTATTAGCGAGAGTCGGTGCGCGGCTCGCACACCGGTTACCCGGTGAGATTCTTCGCCGCAGTTTTGCATTATTATTGCTGGTCATTGGTGTGCGGTTTATCTGGCGTAATTTCGGAGTTTGATAGGCGCACATGAACAGTTTGCTGAAAATACTTTGTGATGGCCGTTTTCACTCGGGCGAGGAACTTGGCAGGTTGCTGGGTATTTCAAGGGCGGCGGTCTGGAAGCAAATACAAAAAATCGAGCAAATGGGCCTTGATGTTAAATCCCACAGGGGCTGCGGTTACTGTCTTATGACAGAGCTGGAATTATTCGATAAAAATACGCTCCTCCACAGTATTTCGCCGATTTCCTGGTCGCTTATCAAAGAGTTGCGAATTGAGCCGTCTGTGTCATCAACCAATGATCTGGTTCGGCATGCAGCTGAGCAGGGTGATTCCACTGGTCTGGTCGTGCTTGCCGAGCAGCAAACAGCGGGTCGTGGACGGCGGGGAAGGCAGTGGGTCAGCCCTTTTGGCAGGAATATCTATCTCTCCCTGGGGTGGGGGTTTGACGGCGGTGTGCAGGTGCTCGAAGGTCTGAGTCTTGCGGTTGGTGTGGCCGTAAGGCGTGCGATCCAGTCTTGTGGTGTCGATGGGCTGATGTTCAAGTGGCCGAATGATTTATTTCTGCAAAACAAAAAGGTGGGCGGTATTTTATTGGAGGTTCTGGGTGATCCTTCCGGCTTCTGCCAGGTGGTTGTCGGCGTTGGTATCAATCTGGGTATGTCCGATAAAAACGGTAAACTTATCGATCAGCCGTGGACAGACATCCGCTCAGTACCAGGGCAGTCAATCAGTCGAAATGGGTTGGCTGCCGCCATCATTGAAGAAATGATGGCCTTGCTGGCAAATTTTCATGAGGTTGGATTTGAAGCCTATCGAGAGGAGTGGTTGCAATCTGATATCAATGCCGACAAAAAAGTCAGCCTGTTGTTGATGAATAAAACGATTCAGGGTATTGCCAGAGGCGTGGACGAGAGCGGGGCAT
This sequence comes from Cellvibrionales bacterium UBA2511, assembly GCA_002341315.1. GTDB lineage: Bacteria > Pseudomonadota > Gammaproteobacteria > Pseudomonadales > Porticoccaceae > Porticoccus. Next base: position 1,848 of record DDNV01000042.1, on the reverse strand, counting down.
TGAAACTGGAGGTTGGTGACGAGATCAAGCTTTTCAGTGGTGGAGAAATCAGTGTCAGGAGCGCAGTATGATTGTCGACATTGATGCTGGAAATAGCCGGATCAAATGGCGAGTTATCAAGAATGGGGCGCCTGATTACAAGCCGCCGGTCACAGATATCAAAACTCTGCTGGCGGCTGTTGAAACAGAGGGTCCCCCCACGCGAATTCGTCTTTCCAGTGTAGGTGGCAGGACTATCGCCGAGGAACTTGAGAAGCAGGCAGGCCAGTGGGGGTGTCAGTTGCAGCAGGCCGGAACCACCCGTGAAGCGGCAGGTGTGCACTGCGGTTATCTGGAGCCTTCATCCATGGGGGTGGATCGCTGGCTGGCGCTACTGGCTGTGCGAGATCAGTTTAAAGGCGCCTGCGTCGTCGTGGATGCAGGTACGGCTATCACGGTGGATTTGCTCAATAGGCAAGGTTATCACCTCGGCGGCTACATCGTGCCCGGGTTCCCGATGATTTATCAATCGCTTAATCGGGGAACCAGTAATATTCGGCTCGAGCCTGTTTCGGTTGCGGATTGTTTGCCGGGGAAAACAACGGATGAAGCGGTAAGTCATGGCGCATATTTGATGATCAAGACACTGATCGAGGCATCCAGGACGACCTTGCAGACAAAGACACAGCCCGTAAAAGTCATCGTCACTGGTGGGGACGGCTCGGCGCTCATTGATGTTCTGAGCGGAGATTGCATTTATGTTCGAGATTTGGTGTTGGACGGTCTTGAAGTCATGTTTCCATAGGCATTGACCAATGCGCTGGCTATTTTCTGTTTTGATTTTAATCAACCTCGTGGCGGGCTATTGGTTCTACAGTGCGGCCGTCTTTCGTGCGGACCAGCTTGATAGTGTGCAAACCGGATTGGCCGATCAAGAGGATGAAAACTATGCTTCGCTCCTGTTGGTGGGGGAGGTGCCTGCTACGACTGAAGAGACATCTGAACAGCAGCCGATTTCGGATAATAACCAGGCAAGCACCGCTATAGATGCCTTGCCCCTCGATAATGCCCGAGACCCTGCTCTTTGCCTGCTTATCGGTCCCCTGGTCGATATCAATCCCCAGGAACTCCATCAGCAGCTGTCACCCTACCGTTATGGTGAAGAGCTTGTTTGGCGAACCACCACAATTAGCGAGGGTTATTGGTTGATTATCCCGCCGCTCGGCTCTCAAGCGGAAGCCAGTAAGATGCTCAAAGACTTGCGAAGCAAAGAGATTGATAGTTTTTTGATTGCCGAAGGTGAATACAGAACTGGGATCACCCTCGGGGTATTCAGTGATAAAAGCAATATGGAGCACTATCGGCGGGAATTGGCAGATCAGGGGTACCCCGTGGTGATCGTTCCCCGTGTCAGTACGCAAGAAGAGCTTTGGTTGCAGCTGCGCCGGTACCCGGATCAGCAGATACCGAAAGACCTGGCAGACGTCCTCGATCAGCAAGGTAAAAATATTGGACGAGAGGTTATCAATGAGGCTTGTGTTGATCTGGCCCCGGTTGAATAAGGCGACTTCAGATCCCCCGGCAATGGGGCCGCTCATGTGACGACAGGTTTAAAAGTGGAAAACTGCCATCCAGATTGCGGCAATGGTTGATTATAGTGTCAACTTTCACTAGAATCGCGCTCCCGATTTAATAGCGGGGTTTTTATAGAGCTGGCGTAGCTCAGTTGGTAGAGCAGCTGATTTGTAATCAGCCGGTCGGGGGTTCGACTCCTCTCGCCAGCTCCAGCTTTTAAACGTGTCTAACTACTTGAAAACAGGTTGACAAGTGGTTGGGCCGTAAAGAAAATGTAGGCCCTTTTCTGGAGGG
>DDNV01000026.1:60110-60325 GCA_002341315.1 Cellvibrionales bacterium UBA2511 | reverse complement strand
GAAACTGTGGCGCGACGCCCGCAAGCGGTTCGACAACCCGGTGGATGCCTGGGCCTTCATCGTCGAGGACCCGGTACGGGCCAAGAGCTACAAGAGCACACGTGGACTGGGCGGCTACATTCGGTCTTCCTGGGAAGAAGTCAACGAAATCATCGCCGCCACCAATGTCTATACCGCCAAACAGTACGGTCCCGATCGCATCATCGGCTTCTCGT
>DDNV01000026.1:44752-59991 GCA_002341315.1 Cellvibrionales bacterium UBA2511 | reverse complement strand
ATCATCGGCTTCTCGCCGATTCCCGCCATGTCGATGGTATCCTACGCCGCTGGCGCCCGTTACCTGTCGCTAATCGGCGGAGTCTGCCTGAGCTTCTACGACTGGTACTGTGACTTGCCGCCCGCCTCGCCAATGACCTGGGGTGAGCAGACCGACGTGCCGGAGTCCGCCGACTGGTACAACTCCAACTACATCATCGCCTGGGGTTCCAACGTGCCCCAGACCCGCACCCCCGATGCTCACTTCCTTACCGAAGTGCGTTACAAAGGTGCCAAAACCGTCGCCATCACGCCGGACTACGCTGAAGTGGCGAAGCTGACCGATATCTGGCTGAGCCCTAAACAGGGTACCGATGCGGCCCTCGGTATGGCCTTTGGTCACGTGATTCTCAAAGAGTTTCACCTGGAAAAACCCAGTGAGTACTTCACCGAGTACGTGCGCCGCTATTCCGACATGCCGATGCTGGTGCTGCTGGAAGAGAAAGACGGCCATTTCTGTCCTACCCGCTTCCTGCGAGCTTCCGACCTGGACGGCAAACTCGGCCAGGACAACAACCCGGACTGGAAAACCATCGCCCTGGATGAACCCAGTGGCGAGCTGGTATCACCGCTGGGCTCCATCGGCTACCGCTGGGGGGAGCCCTCAGCGGAACAAGGAAAGGGCAAATGGAATATCGAGCCACGTGAGGGCAAGAATGGCAATGACGTCAAACTGCAGCTCTCGCTGATTGGTGACAACACCGTAGCTGTGGCCTTCCCGCACTTTGCCGCAGATGAACGCAACGAGCACTGGAACTACTGCGAGCACGACGATGTTCTGCCTCGACTGGTGCCGGTGCGTGAGATTCAACTGGGTGACGGTTCCACCGCCAGAGTCGCCACCGTCTATGATCTGACCATGGCCAACTACGGCATCGACCGCGGCCTCGGCGGTGGCAACGTCGCCGCCAGTTACGACGACGACATCCCCTTCACCCCGGCCTGGCAAGAGAAAATCACCGGCGTACCCCGGGATCGCGTTATTCAGGTGGCCAGGGAGTTTGCCGATAACGCCAACAAAACCAGCGGCAAATCCATGATCATCGTCGGTGCTGGCATGAACCACTGGTATCACATGGATATGAGCTACCGCGCGCTGATCAATATGCTCATCATGTGCGGCTGTGTCGGCCAGAGCGGTGGTGGCTGGGCCCATTACGTGGGCCAGGAAAAACTGCGCCCGCAGACCGGTTGGCTGCCATTGGCCTTTGGTCTGGACTGGAGCCGTCCGCCGCGCCAGATGAACGGCACCAGTTTCTTTTACAACCACAGCTCCCAGTGGCGCCATGAGAAAGTCAGTGTCCACGAGGTGTTGTCACCGCTGGCGGACAAATCCGAGTGGCCGGAGCACATGCTCGACTACAACATCAAGGCCGAACGCATGGGCTGGCTCCCCTCCGCACCGCAACTCAACCGCAACCCGCTACAGGTTGCCCGCGAAGCGGCTGAAGCCGGTATGGACCCGAAAGATTATGTCGTCCAGCAACTGAAATCCGGACAGCTGAAATTTGCCTCTGAACAACCGGACAACCCGGCCAACTTCCCGCGCAATATGTTTATCTGGCGCTCCAACCTGCTCGGTTCCTCCGGCAAGGGCCACGAGTACATGCTCAAGTATCTGCTGGGCACCAACAACGGTGTCATGAACGAAGACAACTTCGCCCGCGGCAGTGACTTAATTCCCAAGGAAGTGGACTTTGAGGAACAAGGACCCGAAGGGAAATTGGATCTGGTGGTTACCCTCGACTTCCGCATGTCCTCCACTGCCCTGTACTCGGATATCGTGTTGCCCACCGCCACCTGGTATGAGAAGGACGACCTCAACACCTCGGATATGCACCCCTTTATCCACCCACTGTCCAAGGCCGCCGATCCCGCCTGGGAAGCTCGTTCCGACTGGGATATCTACAAGGGCATTGCCAAAAAGTTCTCCGAGATCGCCGCCCTGAACGACAACCTCGGGGTGGAAACCGATATCGTCACCGTGCCCACCCTCCACGACACGCCCGGAGAGTTGTCGCAACCGTTTGAGGTACAGGACTGGAAGAAAGGCGAGTGCGAACTGACTCCCGGCAAAACTGCACCGAACATCGTGGCGGTGGAGCGGGACTACCCCAACACCTACAAGAAGTTCACCTCCCTGGGGCCGCTGCTGGAAAAACTCGGCAACGGTGGCAAGGGCATCGGCTGGAACACCGATGAAGAAGTGGAACTGCTGCGCAAACTGAATTACACCGTTACCGAAGAGGGTATCAGTCAGGGACAACCGCGCATTGATACTGCCATCGACGCCGCTGAAATGGTGCTCAGTCTGGCTCCAGAGACCAACGGCAATGTGGCGGTTAAGGCCTGGGATGCGCTCGGCAAGCTCACGGGCCGCGACCACAAGCACCTGGCAGAGCCGAAGCACGAGGAAAAAATCCGCTTCCGCGACATCCAGGCACAGCCGCGCAAGATCATCTCCTCACCCACCTGGTCAGGGCTGGAGGATGAACACGTCAGCTACAACGCCGGGTACACCAACGTCCATGAGCTGATTCCCTGGCGCACTATCACCGGCCGCCAGCAGTTCTACCAGGATCATCGGTGGATGCAGGCCTTTGGCGAGCAAATGGTGTCCTACCGGCCGCCAATCTGTACCAAGTCCATCGACCTGGTGAAGGGCAAGCAACCCAACGGCCATACCGAGATTGTGCTGAACTGGATCACACCCCACCAGAAATGGGGCATCCACAGCACCTACTCCGACAACCTGCTGATGCTCACCCTGTCCCGGGGCGGGCCGATTATCTGGATGAGCGAAGTGGATGCGCAAAAGGCCGGGATCGAGGACAACGACTGGGTGGAAGTATTCAACGTCAACGGCGCTATCGCCTGCCGGGTAGTGGTCAGCCAGCGGGTCAACGAGGGCATGGTGATGATGTACCACGCCCAGGAACGCATCGTGAATACCCCCGGCTCGGAAATGACCGGGACCCGGGGTGGTCACCACAACTCGGTAACCCGGATAGTCATGAAGCCGACGCATATGATCGGTGGCTACGCACAACAGTCCTATGGCTTCAACTACTACGGTACCGTCGGCTGTAATCGCGATGAGTTCGTGGTGGTGCGCAAAATGCACAAGGTGGATTGGCTGGAGGGCTCAAATACCGATGACCTGCCGCAACCACTTCCCCAGGACGTTTAAGGAGGCATCACAATGAAAATACGCTCACAAGTAGGGATGGTGCTGAACCTGGACAAGTGTATTGGCTGTCACACCTGTTCCATCACCTGTAAAAATGTCTGGACCTCCCGCGAAGGCATGGAATACGCCTGGTTCAACAACGTCGAGACCAAGCCCGGCATCGGCTATCCCAAAGAGTGGGAGAACCAGGACAAATGGAACGGCGGCTGGGTACGTAACCGCGACGGCTCCATCAACCCGAAAATCGGCGGCAAGTTCCGGGTGCTGGCGAATATCTTCGCCAACCCCGACCTGCCGGAAATCGACGACTACTACGAGCCATTCGATTTCGACTATCAGCACCTGCACACTGCACCGCTGGGCAAACACCAGCCCACGGCGCGGCCGCGCTCACTGGTGTCCGGCAAGCGCATGGAGAAAATCGAGTGGGGCCCGAACTGGGAGGAAATTCTCGGCACCGAGTTCAAGAAGCGCAGTGTCGATCGAAATTTCGACAACATCCAGAAGGACATCTACGGCGAGTTCGAGAACACCTTCATGATGTACTTGCCACGGCTGTGCGAGCACTGCCTGAACCCGACCTGTGCAGCGGCCTGTCCCTCCGGCGCCATCTACAAGCGCGAGGAAGACGGTATTGTTCTGATCGACCAGGAGAAGTGCCGCGGCTGGCGCATGTGCGTGTCCGGATGCCCCTACAAGAAGATCTACTTCAACTGGAAATCCGGCAAGTCAGAGAAATGCATCTTCTGCTACCCGCGTATTGAAGCGGGCCAGCCCACGATCTGTTCGGAAACCTGCGTGGGCCGCATCCGCTACCTGGGCGTACTGCTCTATGACGCCGACCGCATCCACGAAGTGGCCAGCACCGAGTCCGAGCAGGACCTGTACAAAAAACAGCTGGAAATCTTCCTTGATCCCCACGACCCGGCAGTGATTGCACAGGCTAGAAAAGATGGTGTGCCGGACTCCGTGATCGAAGCGGCCCAACAGTCGCCGGTCTACAAACTGGCCGTCGACTGGCAGCTGGCCCTGCCGCTGCACCCGGAATACCGCACCCTGCCGATGGTCTGGTACGTGCCGCCGCTGTCGCCGATCCAGTCTGCAGTGGATGCCGGACACGTTGGTATGAACGGCATCATTCCCGATGTGGATTCCCTGCGCATTCCGGTCAAGTACCTGGCCAACCTGCTCACTGCCGGTGACGAGGCACCGGTGCTGCTGGCGCTGAAACGCCTGCTGGCAATGCGTGCCTACAAGCGCGCCCAGATTGTTGAGGGCTTTGACGACCAGCAGATTCTCGAGGAGGTGGGGCTCACCACCCTGCAGGTGGAGGACATGTACCGCTACCTGGCCATCGCCAACTACGAGGACCGTTACGTGATTCCCACCGCCCACCGGGAGGAAGCCATGTCCGAGGCCTTCGCCGAGCGCGGCGGCTGCGGCTTCTCATTCGGCAACGGCTGCTCCACCGGCGAGTCGGATATCAACCTGTTCGGCACCAAAAAAACCACCCGGCGGGATGTGATCCAGACCGTCCAGATGTGGGAGGAGTAGAACATGGATATTCTCAAAATCATCTCCCGACTGATGGATTATCCCAGCGCCAAACTGCAACCGCTTGTGGCTGAACTGGAATCTGTGATTCTGGACGCGCGGGAGATTTCTCCTGACATGCGCCAGCGGCTCACGGCCCTGCTGCATCAGATTTATGACGGCGACCTGATGGATGCTCAGGAATGCTATACCGGTTTGTTTGACCGGGGTCGCGCCCTGTCACTGCTGCTGTTCGAACACGTGCACGGTGAATCCCGTGACCGCGGCCAGGCCATGGTGGATCTGCTGGCTGTTTACCGCAGCCAGGGCTTCCACATTGACGTGCGGGAATTGCCGGATTTCATTCCCCTCTATCTGGAATTCCTGGCCCACCGCCCGGATATGGAGGCCCGCGAGGGACTGGCGGATGTAGCCCATATCCTCGGCCTGCTGAGCGCACGTCTCAAGGAGCGCGGTTCACCCTACGACACACTCTTTGACAGCTTGCTGATGATCAGCGGCGTTCCAATAAACGTCGAGGAACTGCGCGCCAAAACTGCCAGTGAGCAGAGAGACGATACCCCCGAGGCACTGGACAAAATCTGGGAGGAAGAAGCGGTCACCTTTGGTGCTGGGGGCGGGGATAGCTGCCCCTCCAATACGCCGCAACCCCCACAACGATCCCCTAACGACAGCGTAGCCATTCGCTGGGCAAACTGAGGAAACTATCATGGATATCAACACGATTCTTTTTGGGGTCTACCCCTATCTGGCACTGCTGGTCTGCGTGGTCGGTTGCTGGGCCCGCTACGACCGCGAACAGTACTCCTGGAAAGCGGGCTCCAGCCAAATCCTGCGCACCCGCGGCATGCGGCTGGCCAGCAATGCCTTTCATGTCGGCATCCTGTTTGTGCTGGCCGGTCATCTGGTGGGACTGCTGACACCGGAATTCATCTACCACCATGTGATTTCCACACCGAACAAACAATTGCTGGCCATGGTGTCGGGCGGGCTGTTTGGTGCGCTCTGCTTCATCGGCCTGACCATGCTGATCGTACGCCGTTTCACCGACCCTCGAGTGCGGGCGAGCAGCAGCTTCTCCGACCTGCTGGTGCTGGTATTACTGTATATCCAGCTAATCCTGGGGCTCAGCACCATCTATGCGTCGAGCCAGCACCTGGACGGCTCGGTAATGGTGATGCTGGCCAACTGGGCCCAGTCACTGGTACTGCTGCAACCCATGGAGGCGGCGGCATCCATTGCCCCGGTGTCGCTGGTGTACAAGGTGCACGTGTTCCTGGGCATGACCCTGTTTCTGATCTTCCCCTTCACCCGCCTGGTACACATCATCAGTGGACTGGCGGCCCCGGTGAAATACCTGCTCAGGAACTACCAGATCGTGCGCAGGAAGAGAGCCTGATCACTGCGTTACCCCGGTGTCCGGCCCAGCCGGCCACCGGGCAATGCGTTTGCCCCAACATATCATTAGGAGATGGACATGAGTTGCCCTTCCCACGCTACAGCCCCACACACGACCACAGACATACCGGAAGTCCGGGTTAACGGCACCCTGATTGCAGCCGATGATATCGCCCGGGAAGTGCAATATCACCCGGCCCAATCCCCTGAAGACGGTCTTCGCAAGGCAGCGGAGGCATTGGTGATCCGCACCCTGCTGTTGCAAAAGGCAAAAGAAGTGCTTGCAGAGGGGGATGAAGTATTATCGGAAGAATCCCTGCTCAGTGCGCTACTGGAGCAGGAGGCACCAGCGGAGCTCCCCAGCAACGAGGAGTGCCTCCGCTATTTCGATGGCCACCGGGAAAGTTTCCAGAGTCCCGACCTGTTGCAGGTCAGTCACATCCTGCTCGCCGCAGCACCCGATGATGAGGCCGCCCTGCAGCGCGCCCGGCAAACCGCCCGGGAACTGCTGTCACAATTACAGCGTTCACCGGATCACTTTGAGACACTGGCACGGCAGTTCTCCGCCTGCCCTTCCAAAGAAACCGGCGGCAATCTGGGCCAGATTACTCGAGGACAGACCACCCCGGAATTTGAACAGCAGGTATTTGCCCTGGAAGCGGGGCTCGCCAATGAGCCCATTGAGTCCCGTTACGGCGTACATCTGGTACAGGTGGACCGCAAAATCCCGGGGATACCCCTGCCCTACGAACAGGTACACGACCAGGTGGCCGCCTACCTGGCCGAAGTGCGCCAGCGCCTGGCCATCAACCGTTACCTCCACCGGCTAATTGATGAAGCGGATATTGAGGGGATTGAAATAGGAAAGAGTTTAATCCAGTAATGTAGCTGCCCCCAACACACTGAACCGCGAATTTACTGCTGACCAACCCGATACCGCGTGGGTGACGGATATTACTTACATCCGCACCTGGCAGGGCTGGCTCTACTTGGCAGTTGTCGTTGACCTGTGTTCCAGAATGCTTCCCGCTTTGAAAACAAACTTGTAAAGTGCCAGCCATCTCATCAAAATAAAGCGATTGATTACTTTCTTTCACGGAATATAAATGGCTACCCCATTGGAACCTACCAAACGCGCCTACCAAAGTACTGAACAGCGCCAGTCCGCAACTATCGAGGCGGTAGTCCATTTGTGTGCGGAGCAAGACCCTTCCACCCTCACCACCGCCCGCATTGCCAATGAAGTGGGACTTTCCCAGGGCGCCCTATTCAAGCACTTCCCCAACAAGAACAGCCTGTGGAAATCGGTGGCAGGTTGGGTATCCGAGCAGCTCACCCAGCGAGTTTTCAGTGTTGCAGATCAACATAAGCACGCAGATCAGGCCCTAGAAGCCATGTTCCTGGCCCATATCGGTTTCATTGCCCGCCATCCGGGCATTCCACGGCTGATGCTGGGAGAACTCCAGAAGCCGGGCAACGGCCCGGCCAAACGTATCGTTCGCGAGACCCTGACTAATTACCGCCAGAAAGTCATTTCTTTGCTGAACCTCGGTATCGAGCAGCAACGCGTTACCCCCACCATTGACGCCGACGCTGCTGCAGTGCTCTATCTGGGGGCCATTCAGGGATTAGTGGTTCAGGGCATGGTGGGCGGTGACATTCGCAGCCTTGAAAAAATCGCGCCCCGTATTTTCAGAATCTTCAGCGCCTGCTTTCAGGAGGCTCCCGATGCGCCACAAGCATAAACTCATCCTCGCCCTGACGCTGATCACCGGCATCGTTTTCGTGGTAGTGATGGTGAAACTGAAGCAACCACCGGAACGCACCACCGAGCAGGCAATGGCGATACCGGCCAGAATACTTGAAGTCGCCCCCCTGATTATTGTTACCCAAGCCCGCGGTTATGGCGAAGTATTACCGGCTCGCAGCTGGAGGGCGGTGGCCAATGTGGGCGGCCGCATTACCTGGAAGCATCCGGACCTGGAAAGCGGCAACCTGATTTCCGCAGGTACCCGCTTGCTGCAGATCGACCCGACCCGCTATGAACTGGCAGAGGCTTCCGCCCGAGCCGATATTGCCGGCCTAGAAGCCGAGCGGCAGCAACTGGATCAGGAAGAGCAGAACACCCGGGGGCTGCTCGAACTGGAAAACCGCCGACTAGCCCTAGCCCAGCGGGAGCTGGAGCGGGTAAAAACCTTGGTGAATCGGGGCGCCCTGTCAGAAAACCGACTGGATGAGCAAAAGCGTACCACTCTGCAGCAACAGCAGGCGGTGCAGTCGCTGGAAAACCAGCTCAACCTGACTCCTGTGCGCAAAGAAATCCTTAAGGCACGCCTAGCCCGGAGTGAGTCAGCTCTCGCCAATGCCCGGGAAGACCTTGAAGACACCCGCTTTGAAGCCCCTTGGGATATGCGGGTGCACCAGAGCGAGATCGAAACCGGGCAACAGGTGAATCCCAACCAGACTCTGTTTATAGCAGACGACATCACCGCAGCAGAGGCCACGGTACAGCTAGAAATGTCCGCACTCAGGAACGTGATCTCTCAAATCCCGGGCGCTCCTGCCCCGGCAAGCGGTGGCGAAGCACACCCGGGCTTTACCGACTTCCACCAGCAGTTGCCGCTGGATTCACTGACCGTGCGGGTGCACCCGACGGGGGCACCCGACAGCCACTGGCCCGGCAGGCTGACCCGGGTGACCGGCAGCCTTGATCCCGTAACCCGCACTATCCAGGCAGTGATTACCGTGGAAGAACCTTACCGCAACGCCAATCCGCCTGCCCGGCCACCGCTGGTGCGGAACATGTTTGTGCAGGCGACAGTATCGGCTCCAACGCCCGGGCCAGTGGTCGTGGTACCCGCCAGCGCGATTCACCAAGGCGTGGTGTACCTAGCCGATGGTGAAAACCGCCTGCAACGCCAGCCGGTTACCCTGGCGTGGCAACAGGGCGAGGTTGCGGTGATCGGTGACGGACTGAAATCCGGCGACCAACTCATTCTGGACGACCTCATCCCCGCCATCGAGGGCACGCTGCTGAACCCGAAACCCGATGAGCCCACCGCACAATGGCTGCAGAAAATGGCCGCAGGAGAGTAACCATGATCCGCTGGTTTGCCGGCCACCCTACCGCTGGCAACCTGCTGCTGATTCTGTTCCTGGCAGTAGGTCTGTTCGCCGCACCCAACCTGACCCGGGAAACCTTCCCCGACTACCTGCCACCGGAAGTCAGCATCACCATGGAATACCGCGGCGCCACCGCAGCGGATGTGGAAGAAGCCATCTGTCAGCGACTGGGTGAAGTGCTGCAACGGGTGGATTACATGAAGGAGATTTCCTGCACCGCCCGGGATAACCAGGCCCAGACCATTGCCAGCATGGCGCCACAGGGTGATATGGGCCGGTTTCTGGATGATATCCGCACCGAAATCGAAGCCCTGACCGACCTGCCCGAAGAAGCAGAAGATCCCATAATCCGCGAGCTGTACCGCACCAGTCTCGTAGCCGCCATTGCAGTATACGGGCCTATGAGCTTTTCCCACCTGGAGGCTTACACCAACCAGTTGGAGGACCGTTTGTTCGCCATGGATGGCGTGGCCAATGTGATTCCCGTGGGCCTGTCCCAGCGCCAGTGGCACATCGAAGTCTCCCGTGACCTGCTGCGCCAGTACGGCCTGGGCGTGCGCGACATTGCCCGTGCCATCAGCAGCCAGAATCTGGACATGCCTCTGGGCAACATTGAAACCGACAGCCAGGACATCCAACTGAGGTTCGTGGATGAACGGCGATCACTACAAGCCCTAGCCGAATTGCCTGTCATTGGCGGCGCAGCCGGTGCCGTGCTCACCCTGGGTGACCTTGCCACCATTACCGAGGCCCACGAACGGGAGGAGGAACGGGTAGATTTCAACGGCCAACGCGCCATCATTCTGGAGATCCACAAAAACCGCCACGATGATGCCCTGCGGGTGATGGACTCACTGCAAGCCTTTGTTGACGAGGAAAAGGCCCGCCGGGGTAGCTCGGTAGAAGGCAGCGCGGTGGAACTGGAAATTACCCAGAACATGACCTCCATCGTCGAAGATCGCCTGCAAATGCTGGTAGGCAACGGCATCACCGGTTTGCTACTGGTAGGCCTGGTGATGGGACTGTTCTTCCGCCCCCGTCTCGCATTCTGGGCCCTGTTCGGCCTCCCTTCCGCCTTTGCCGGCGCCTTTGTAGTGATGGCCCTGACCGGCCTGTCTCTGAACATGATCACCCTGGTGGCCCTGCTCATGGCCATCGGTATTGTCATGGACGACTCCGTGGTGATCACCGACAACATAGCTCAGAGGGCAGCCGATGGCTGCAGTCCATTGGAGGCAGCCGCCAAAGGCACCCAGGAAATTCTTCCCGGCGTGCTGTCATCTTTTCTCACGACCGTTGCTGTGTTTATCCCGCTGGCCTTTCTGACCGGGGAACTGGGAGCTGTGCTGGAAGTGCTGCCGGTGGTGCTGATTGCCGCCCTGGCAGCTTCACTGATCGAAGCCTTCTGGATACTGCCTCACCATCTGAAAAGCGGTCTTGGCAAAAAGCGCGAGAAAGCGCCTTCTCGTTTTCGCTCCGTCTTCGACAATCGCTTTGAAAAAACCCGGGAGAAAGTGGGGCAACTGGCCGACGGCGCTATTCGTTTCCGTTACGGTGTACTGGCGGGCATGCTGCTGATACTTCTTGGCTCCGTGGGGCTGATGGCCGGCGGCCATGTCCGCATGGAGGCCATGCCGGAAATCGACGGCGACGTACTGGAAGCCCGGGTACTGATGCCCCAAGGCACGCCCCTACACCAGACGCAGGCCATTACGGATCGCATCACCTCAGCCATGCTTCGGCTCAACAAGGAGTACGCGCCAGACCAGCCAGACCAGCAAGCCCTGGTGCAAAACATCCAGACCCGTTTCAACCAGCACGCCGGGGCCGGCGAAAAAGGCGCCCATGTGGCCACCGTGATGGCCGATTTGCTGACCGCAGAGCTGCGCACCGTGGACCTTGCCACCCTAACTGACCGCTGGTCCCAGGAAATCGGCGAGATTCCGGGACTGATTGCCCTGAACATCCAGGAACCCGGCTTCGGCCCGGCCGGCATTCCGATCGAAGTTCGCCTGCAGGGCACGGATCTGGACGAGCTGAAAGCTGCCGCCCGATATCTGAGCGACGAAGTTGCCACCTATAACGGCACCTTCAACGTGCTGGATGATCTTCGCCCCGGCAAACCCCAGCGCACCCTGTCACTGAACGACAGTGCCCTGTCCCTCGGATTAACAGCGGCCGAGGTGGCTAGCCAGATTCGAACCGGACTGCTCGGAGATATCGTGGATACGGTGCAGATCGGTGATCAGCACATCGAAATTCTGGTGCGCCAGACCAGCGTCGAACGCAACACCCGCCAGTTCCTGGAAGATACCGTGATCACCACCGGCAAAGGCCAGATGGTGCCGCTGCGGGAAGTCGCCACCATCACCGAGGAACGGCAATGGTCACAGGTCACCCGTATTGATGGCCTGCGCACGGTCACCGTCTCTGCAGATGTCAACGGCCGGGAAACCAATGCCGATGCCATCGTGGCAGACCTGCAGAGCCAGGTGTTCCCGAAACTGCGTGAGCAATGGCCGGAGATTACCTTGCAGGTAGAAGGCCAGACCGCCCGCTCCCGGGAAACCGGTCAGTCCATCGCCCGGGGATTGCTGATCGGCCTGTTGGGAATCTTCCTGATTCTGTCGTTCCAGTTCCGCAGCTACCTGGAGCCGATCATCGTGATGCTCGCCATTCCGGTAGCGTTTATGGGCGCAGTCTGGGGCCACATGCTCATGGGCTACAACCTGTCCATGCCCTCGCTGATCGGCGCCGCCTCACTGGCAGGGATTGTGGTGAACAACGCCATCCTATTGGTACAATTCATCAACACTTACCGGGAACAGGGCATGAGCGTCCGGGAAGCCGCCGGTGCCGCCAGCCGCGCCCGCTTCCGGGCTATCCTGATCACCACCAGCACCACCGTAGCCGGACTACTACCACTACTGGCCGAAACCAGCACCCAGGCCATGGCGGTGATTCCATTAGTAATTTCGGTGGTATTTGGTCTTCTCGTATCTACCGTTCTAATACTGCTGGCATTGCCGGCGCTCTATGCCATTCTTGAAGATCTTGGCTGGGCCAGAGTGCCCATCCCTGTCAAATAATAGCTACGCTGCTAATATTTCCAATACATGCAAATAACGAGACAACAACGATGAAAGCTATAACTATAAATAGATTACTAGGAGCCTTTTTACTTTGCCTGGCAGTGTCAACCACCTCCCTGGCGGCAGAACCTGTCACCCCGAAACTCACTGATAAACTGAGGCATCTGCTTCAAGAAGAGATGAGAGCAGTGCAAGAAGGCATGGCCTCTATCCATTCCGCAATTGTAATGGGGCAACATGAGAGTGTTGTAGAGAATGCCCAACAAATTCATGATAGCTTCATCCTTCAACAGGAATTGACCGAACAGGATCGCGAAGATCTGATGTCAGCTGTCCCAAAAGGTTTTATCAAGCTGGACAAAGAGTTTCACAAACTCGCGGCTTCGCTAGCAGAAGCGAGCAGAGACCAAGACACAAAAGAACAGCACAAACTATTCAGCAAAATGACAGGTAACTGCATTCAATGCCACAGCAAATATGTGTCTGACCGTTTCCCCGGCGTTAAAACCTTTAAGGACTGAATCAGCCTTAATCACAACCAGACCCATAATCCCCCTCCGAGAGAGAGCAACTTGCTGCGTTTAAAAATGACGCACCTAGAATCAGTGGGTATTTTTTATGCCTGCTTTTAAAGCGGTGGTAACGTTGTAGATAGTTTTTAACAACT
Source organism: Cellvibrionales bacterium UBA2511 (assembly GCA_002341315.1). Classification (GTDB taxonomy): domain Bacteria; phylum Pseudomonadota; class Gammaproteobacteria; order Pseudomonadales; family Porticoccaceae; genus Porticoccus. Next base: position 46,929 of record DDNV01000026.1, on the reverse strand, counting down.
TGCCAGCTACCCCGGCTGACCATCCACCCTGGGCGTCACCAGCATCGGGATGTAGATCAGCGAGAACAATGCAAATGCCAATATCCAGCTCAACTGGGACAGACCGACCCACAGACCGTAATAGGCGGGGGCCAATAGAGGCACAAATACCCTCAACAGCGCCGCACCACTGAGCAGCAGAAACATCCAGATTACTGCCGAGGGCGGTGCAAGGATATTGCGCCCGGTGTGCCCCAGGGACACCCGGGCCATCATGCCGAGGGTCATCAGGCCGATGCCCCCCAGGGCAAAGGCGTGCACCGCCAGGAAAGGCGAAGCGCCGAACAGAAAAGCCGCCACTTTCATGGCAAAACCCACCGCCACCAGGCCGTAGGCAATATGCAGCACCCACAGCAATGGCTTGCGCCAGATACCTTTGGTGTGCCAGCCAACCAGACGAAGTCCCAGTAGCACCATCAGAACTGCTGCCACCAACGTTGTCATCAGGTTTCCCGGCGCGACCAGCTCAGCGGCAATAAAGGCGATCATCAGGAGCGGTACAGCCTTGTCCAGCCAGGCATAATTGGTCAGGGTGACCGAATAGCCGACACCGCGTTCGGTGAAAAAGGGGATCACCCGCCTTCCTATCATCAATACCAAGGCGATGATGATGTAAAAACCCAAGTACAGCCCCAGCCGGATACCATCGGCCAGTATCCCGAAAACCCCGAGATAGAAGAGACCGTTGCCAATAAGCAGCAGTGCCAGTATGGCAATCACCACCAGATTGCGCTGGGATTTGGCGCGAATGATCGGTACGGCCACCGCCGGGATCAGCATGGCCATGAATAACAGATCGGCGAAAGCGGTCCACTGCAAAGACAGCCCTGCTTCTGAAAACAATCCGGCAAGGGGCAACAACCGAGCGGTCAGCCACAAGAAGAACAACAGAAACAACAATGTACCCCTGAGTGTCTGCAGACCTGTCCAGTTTTTCACCGCAGCCAGCAAGAACCCCGCAATCACAGCCACCGCGTAGCCATAGATCATTTCGTGAGCATGCCAGACGGTCGGGGCCAACTCATTCAAAGGCGACAGTATTTGCAATGGAAAAATCGCAGCCCAGATCGACATGGACAGCACCGCAAACAGGGCCGCACCCATAAAGAAAGGCCGGAAGCCCAGATTGAGCCATGCCGGCGAATGACTTGATTGAGGCTCTTGTATTTCGATCATCCTGATTCCCGTTAACCACCTGTGGCATTCATAAAACGCAATACTTGCGGTTTGTCATCATGGTAAAAATAGTGTCGTTCCGGCTTCAATGCCATTGCATTGACAATAGCATTCTGCAAAGCGGGCATGTCTTGGGGATAACGGCGTATCACCGCACGCAGATCCACCGAGTGTTCATTACCGAGACACAGTAATAACCGGCCTTCGCAGGTAACCCGTACCCGATTGCAACTGTCGCAAAAATTGTGGCTGTGGGGAGAAATAAAACCAATGCGACTGGTGCTACCGGCAATGCGGTAGTAACGGGACGGCCCGGCAGTGCTCTCGGTGCTGGCCAACAGTGGATAATAATCACCGATTCGCTGCCGGATTTCCTCACTGGTGACCAGCCCGCCCTGCCGATCGCGACAGCCGACATCGCCCAACGGCATTTCCTCAATAAAGCTGATATCCAGACCCCGCGCCAGGGCAAACTCCACCAGCGCGACCACCTCGTCATCGTTCTGACCGCGCACGATCACGCTGTTCAATTTGATGCGCTCGATACCGGCCTGCTGCGCCGCCTCAATGCCAGACAATACTTGCGGCAGTTTACCGGTGCGGGTAATGGCACTGAAACGCTCAGGATGCAACGAATCAAGACTGATATTTATACGCCGCACACCGGCGGCTGCCAGTGCCGGGGCGGTGTTGCGCAACTGGGAGCCATTGGTGGTGAGCGTCAATTCATCCAACCCGCGCAGCGAGCCCAGGTTGCCGATCAACGACATGACGTTTTTGCGCACCAGCGGCTCTCCCCCGGTCAGACGGATACGCTTGACTCCCAGGGATACAAAAGCCTGTCCCAGGAAAGCCATCTCTTCCAGCGTCAGCACCTGTTGGCGCGGCAGAAACCGCATGTCTTCCGCCATACAGTAGACGCAACGGAAGTCACAGCGGTCGGTCACCGACAGGCGCAGGTA
>DDNV01000026.1:43938-44612 GCA_002341315.1 Cellvibrionales bacterium UBA2511 | reverse complement strand
CGGTCACCGACAGGCGCAGGTAGTCGACAACGCGACCAAAACGATCCTCCAGAACGGTCTGGGGTTCACTCTGCATAGCTGGGGCTCCACAACGGCTTCAGTGTAAAAACGTGTTTTCTTCCGGTGATCTCTAGTTTAGGAGTCGACAGCCTCGATTCGTTGATCGAAGTCAAACTTACCCATGTAATTAGCTGTTAACTTGCCACAGGAAGGAAAAAAATTCTTTGTAATTCATAAAGTTAATACCAAGGTAGCATTCATCATACCACTTTGGTGGCGGCTTCAGAAAAAGACCTTTTTTGGGAATTTGATTATGAAAAACGCTGTTGCAACAAAGCCAGTAATGGCTCTCCCCACCATTATCATGCTGGGAGCCCTGGGAATGACAGGTGCGGTATCTGCCAACGGTACGAGTTCTCAGTCCGATGACTCAGCAACACTGCAAGATGCCCTCCGGAATGGCAAACTGGCATTTAATTTCCGCTACCGTTTCGAAAATGTGGACGATGATGTCCGCCCGGAGGAAGCCCATGCCTCGACCCTGCGCTCACGAATCACCTATACCACAAAAAACTGGAATAACCTGCAGGTCCAGTTGGAAGTGGATGATGTCACGGTAATCGGCGGTAACAACTACGACGATCTGAACAACCATATGACCGACCACGCAGTGT
>DDNV01000026.1:37449-43831 GCA_002341315.1 Cellvibrionales bacterium UBA2511 | reverse complement strand
GGCTGATCCGGAAGGTACCGAGATCAACCAGGCCTGGATCGCCTGGAGTGGACTGGCCGACACCACCATGAAATACGGCCGCCAGCGCATCAATCTCGACAACCAGCGCTTTATCGGTGGCGTCGGCTGGCGGCAGAATGAACAGACCTATGACAGTTTTACCATCACCAATCAATCTTTACCCAATACCACCCTGTTCTATGGTTACATCAATAACGTAAACCGTATCTTCGGGCCGGACGATGGCCGCACGGGCACCCCCGCAGCAGATGTCGATTGGGATAGCAGCGCCGATATCATCAATATCAATTACCGGGGTCTTGGCATAGGCACCCTGTCTGCCTACGCCTACCTGCTGGATCTGGAAGATGCACCCTCCGCATCCAGTAAAACCTACGGTGTCCGGCTGTCCGGTGTACAGGGCAAGGACACCAAATGGCTCTACACAGCAGAATACGCGTGGCAATCCGGCTACAAGGACAACCCGGCCAGCTATGACGCTGATTACTACAACCTGGAGACCGGCATCCAGACCAAACTGCTGACCGCCAGACTGGGTATGGACGTGCTTGAAGCCGATGACCATGCAGGCGTGGCCTTCTCGACACCACTGGCCACCCTGCACAAATTTCAGGGCTTTGCAGACCAGTTTCTAAACACCCCGGCCACCGGTATTGAGGACCGCTATGGCTCTGTTGAGGGCAAGGTGTTCGGCGCACTGGTACAACTGACCTACCACGATTTCAACGCTGAGGAAGGAAACGCTGATTACGGTGACGAAATTGATATCGCCATTGCCAAACAGGTTCATAAAAATGTTCACCTGTTATTGAAGTACGCCAACTACAACGCAGACGACTTCGGCACCGACACCCAAAAAGCATGGCTGCAAGTAACGGTCTCATTCTAAGTACCGGCAATGCCGCTCCCTGCCGGTGGAAGATGGGGCGGGGATTGAAATTTGCATCGCTACCCCAGAGCCGGATTCAAAGTGGACCGATAGTAAGGCGCCAATGGATTGCGTATAATGATCCATTACATGCTCTTGGGGTGCCGCAAGGCTGAGATGCTGTTTTTCCCGGAAGGGAGACAGCGAACCCATTGAACCTGATCCGGTTAGTATCGGCGTAGGGATGGGCTCTCAATTACAGCAATGCCAATCTCTCTATGCCTCACAATTCATTCATTCCTGTGAGGAGCAACCATGAATTCAAAAACACCTGTGCAACCTGCCACCAGGAACTTCATTACCCGTGAACCGCTGCCCGCCAGCCGTAAGATTTATCTGAGCCCGGAGGGCCACCCCGACGTGCGGGTACCCGTTCGGGAAATCGGCCTCACCGATGGCACTGCGATGACAGTCTACGACACCTCCGGCCCCTACACTGATCCGGACGTGGATATCGACGTCCACAAGGGTCTGCCGGACCTGCGCGGCACCTGGATCGAGGCCCGCGGCGATACCGAGTTCTATGAAGGCCGCGAGATCACGCCCATCGACAACGGCCACGAGGAACAGGACAAAGCTTTCAAATTCTATAACGAAGCGCTGCAGCGTCAGCCCCGCCGCGCCAAAGCCGGAGGCAACGTCACCCAGATACACTACGCGCGGCAGGGAATCATCACGCCGGAGATGGAATATATCGCCCTGCGCGAAAACCAGGCCCGGGAAGCACTGAACAACGAATTCACCACCGAGGAACGCAACAAACGCCTCGCCGGCAACGCTATGGGCGCCAACCTGCAGCCCATTACCCCAGAATTCGTCAGAAAAGAAGTGGCCGAGGGCCGGGCCATCATTCCCGCCAATATCAACCACCCGGAGTTGGAGCCGATGATTATCGGCCGCAACTTCCTGGTGAAGATCAACGCCAACATCGGCAACTCTGCCCTCACCTCGAATATCGAAGAGGAAGTGGAGAAGCTGGTGTGGTCCACCCGCTGGGGTGGCGACACGGTGATGGACCTGTCCACCGGCAAGCACATCCACGCCACCCGCGATTACATCCTGCGCAACTCGCCAGTGCCCATCGGCACCGTGCCCATCTACCAGGCCCTGGAAAAGGTCAACGGCGTCGCCGAGGACCTCACCTGGGAGGTGTTTCGCGACACCCTCATCGAACAGGCGGAACAGGGTGTGGACTACTTCACCATCCACGCCGGGGTGCTGCTGCGTTACGTGCCACTGACCGCCGAGCGGGTTACCGGCATCGTCTCCCGCGGCGGCTCCATCATGGCCAAGTGGTGTATCGCCCACCACCGGGAGAGTTTCCTCTACACCCATTTCGAGGACATCTGCGAGATCATGAAGGCCTACGACGTCAGCTTCTCCCTGGGTGACGGGCTGCGCCCCGGCTGCCTGGCGGACGCCAACGACGAGGCCCAGTTCGGCGAACTGAAGACCCTCGGCGAGCTGACCAAGATCGCCTGGAAGCACGATGTGCAGGTGATGATCGAGGGCCCCGGTCACGTGCCCATGCACATGATCAAGGACAATATGGACATGCAGTTGGAACACTGCCACGAGGCGCCGTTCTACACCCTGGGACCACTGACCGTGGATATCTCCCCCGGCTACGACCACTTTTCCAGCGGCATCGGCGCCGCCATGATCGGCTGGTTCGGCTGCGCCATGCTTTGCTACGTGACCCCCAAGGAACACCTGGGGCTGCCCAACCGGGAGGACGTCAAGGAAGGCATCATCACCTACAAGATTGCCGCCCACGCCGCCGACGTGGCCAAGGGGCATCCCGGCGCCCGCTACCGGGACGACATGATCTCCAAGGCGCGTTTCGAATTCCGCTGGGAGGATCAGTTCAACCTCAGCCTCGATCCGGAGCGGGCACTGGCGTTTCACGACGAAACCCTGCCCAAGGACTCCGCCAAGGTGGCTCACTTCTGCTCCATGTGCGGACCCAAGTTCTGCTCCATGAAGATCAGTCAGGACGTGCGCGACTACGCAGCGGCTGAACAGGGTATGCGGGAGAAGTCCGAGGAATTTCTCGCGAAAGGCGGCGACATTTACATCCAGGTGCGGGAGGACTGAGGACAGTGCACAACACAACCGCCTTTTTCTTGCCCCCCAGGGGGATTAACCCGTGCAAATAGCCATTGTCGGCGCCGGCATTATGGGGCGGGTACTCGCCTGGCAATTGAGCCAGAGCGGCCACCGGCTCAGCATCTTCGACCGCGACCCCATTCACAGCGGCGATGCTGCGGCCTACACCGCCGCCGGTATGCTGACCCCCTACTCCGAGGTGGCATCGGCGGAGCTGGCTATCCACACCATGGGTATGGCCGCCCTGCCCCTTTGGTCAGCCATGACCGATGCTCTGTCAGTCGCCGGCGGCGGTCGCTGTCACTCACACTGCGACAGTCCCTGCGGCCAGTCCCATGAACCCGACTGCGACCTCTGCTTGCATCAACTGGGCAGCCTGATCGTGGCCCATCCCGGCGATCGCGCCGACCACCGCCACTTCAATCAACAAGTGCAGAACAAACTGCATCCGGCAGCCGAGCAGTTCCAGCAGTTAAATGCCGCGCAACTGGCGGAGCTGGAACCGGAACTGGCGGGCCGCTTCAGTGAGGCCACTTACCTACCGGAGGAATCCTGGGTGGACAACGAACAGGCCATGGCCTGTCTGGCGGACGCCCTGTTGGCCAATCCCAACGTCAGCTGGTTCCCGGAAATCCCGGTGGAGCAACTCGCCCCCCACAGCCTGCGCGCCGGGGGCGAGGGCTACCGCTTCGACTGGGTGATCGACTGCCGCGGTCTCGGTGCCAAAGCCGACTGGCCGCAACTGCGCGGCGTGCGCGGCGAGCTGCTGTGGCTGCGGGCGCCGGAGGTGAAGCTCAAGCACCTGGTGCGATTGATGCACCCCCGCTACCGCATCTACGTGGTGCCGCGACCCGATGATATCTACATCATCGGCGCCACCCAGATTGAAAGCGATAGCATGGAGCCCATTACCGTCCGCTCCAGCCTAGAACTGCTTTCCGCCGCCTACAGCCTGCACCCCGGCTTCGGCGAGGCGGAGATCGTTTCCACCCGAGTCAACTGCCGCCCGGCACTGTCGGACAATCTGCCCGCCATACGCTGGCAGGACGGACTGATCCGCGCCAACGGCCTGTTCCGACACGGCTTTTTGCTGGCGCCGGTAGTGGCCCGGGAAGTGGTGAACTGGCTGGAAAGCGGGGAAAGCTACCGCTCTCCCTATGCCGAACTGATTCAACCCCTGGCGGTTCCCGCCTGAAACCCTGGACAACACAAAGGTGCAACCTTGATTACCGTCTGGCTGAACAGCGAACAGAAACAACTGGAAGACCCGACCTGCTTGGCCGAGGCCCTGGCCCGGTGGCAGCCACCCGGCGAAGGCTTTGCCATCGCCATCAATGAAGTGTTCGTCCCCCGGGCAAATTACGCCGCCACGCAGCTCCGGGATGGAGACCAGATCGAACTGCTCGTACCGATGCAGGGGGGCTGAAGCATGTGGCAACTGGCCGATCAATCCCTGGAGAGCCGACTGCTGATCGGCTCCGCGCTGTATCCCTCGCCAAGCATCATGCAGGATGCCATCCGCGCCTCCGGCGCCGGGGTGGTCACCCTGTCCCTGCGCCGCCAGAATCCCGGCGCCGGTGGCGGCAACGATTTCTGGGCGCTGTTGCGAGAACTGGATCTGCACTTGCTGCCCAACACCGCCGGCTGTCATTCGGTGAAGGAGGCCATCACCACCGCGCAGATGGCCCGGGAATTGTTCGATACCCGCTGGATCAAACTGGAAGTCATCGGCGACGAATACAACCTGCAGCCGGACCCGTTCGGGTTGCTGGAGGCGACCCGGGAGCTGATTTCACAGGGCTTCGAGGTATTACCCTACTGCACCGACGATTTGGTGCTGTGCGAGAAGTTGGTGGATGCCGGCTGCCGTATTCTGATGCCTTGGGGAGCTCCGATTGGTACCGGCAAGGGGCTGATCAACCCCTACGCACTGAATACGTTGCGCCAGCGAATGCCCGATATCACCCTAATTGTCGACGCCGGTATCGGCGCGCCGTCCCACGCCGCCCAGGCACTGGAGATGGGTTACGACGGCGTACTGCTCAATACCGCCGTGGCCCAGGCCAGCGACCCGGTGGCCATGGCCACGGCCTTTAAGCACGCTGTCAGCGCCGGCCGTCTGGCCTACGAAGCCGGTGTCATGCCTGCCCGGGATATGGCCCAGCCCAGTACCCCGGTACTGGGCACACCGTTCTGGAAGCCTTGAACATGTCAGCGACACATCCGACCAAGCCTGTAGTCCTCACCATCGCCGGCAGCGATTGCGCCGGCATGGCCGGGGTGCAGATGGATATCCGCACCCTGGCCGCCATGGGCGTACACGGTGCGACGACGATCACCGCCAATACGGCCCAAAACAACCGCGAGGTACTGGCCATCCAGCCTGTGGACAGCGAAGTGCTGGCCGAACAACTGCGCGCCGTGGAAACCTTGCCGATCGCCGCCATCAAGGTGGGTTTGATCCCCGGCAGGGAGCAGCTGACAGCCATCTGCAACTTTGTTAAGAACTCCAGCGCGGTGGAGCGCCGCAGCGATATAAAAAGCAGCGGCGCGCCGCTGGTGATCGACCCGGTGCTGGCCGGCAGCTGCGGCGACGCCCTGACGGAATCCGACCTGACGGTCGCCCTCAAGTCCGAACTGCTGCCACTCTGTACCTTGCTCACCCCCAACCGGCAGGAGGCGGAACAACTCAGTGGACTGCCTATTCACAGCAGCGACGATGTGGAAACCGCTGCCCGCGCTCTGCTGGCTACCGGCGCAAAGGCCGTGCTGCTGAAGGGCGGTCACGGCGACGGCTCCCTCAGCCAGGATTTTTTCTGTTCCCGGGAGCAATCGTTCTGGCTTACCAGCCCACGGCAGGAAAGCACCAACAATCGCGGTACCGGTTGCGCCCTGTCCTCGGCCATCGCCGCGGCCCTGGCCCTCGGTTACGCCCTGGCGGATGCCGTGGTGATCGGCAAGATGGCCATCAATCAGGGGCTCAGGCAGGGCTATGGCATTGCCGGCGGCGGTGGTCCGGTGGCCATCAGCCATTTCCCCAATCGGCAGCATGACCTGCCCCTGCTGACCCGCTCCGCAAACGTCGATCCTGACACGGCAGCCTTCCCGCCCTGCGCCGACACTCCACTGGGACTGTATCCCATCGTCGACCGGGCGGAATGGTTGGCGCGTCTGCGGCCCACCGGCATCAGCACCGTGCAGCTGCGGGTCAAGGATCTTGAGGGGGATGCCCTGAGGCAAGAGATCGCCGAGGCCATTGAGATCGGTCGCCACTACAACTGCCGCCTGTTTATCAACGATCACTGGCAACTGGCCGTGGAGCTG
>DDNV01000026.1:36872-37342 GCA_002341315.1 Cellvibrionales bacterium UBA2511 | reverse complement strand
CAACTGGCCGTGGAGCTGGGCGCCTATGGGGTGCATCTGGGCCAAGAGGATCTGGACGAGGCCGATATCGAGGCGATACGTGACGCTGGGCTGAGGCTCGGCATCAGCAGCCACTGCCACTACGAGGTGGCCCGGGCCCACAGCTTCAACCCCTCCTATATCGCCTGCGGCCCGATCTACCACACCACCACCAAGGACATGCCCTGGACCCCCCAAGGTCTAGCCGGACTCAGCTACTGGCAGGATATGCTGGATTATCCGCTGGTGGCCATCGGCGGCATCAACCGGGAGCGAATGCCAAGCGTCGCCGTGACCGGAGTCAGTGGTGTGGCGATGATTACCGCCATCACCCTAGCAGATGATCCTGAACAGACCTGCAGGGAGTTCCACGCACTACTGGCTGCTGCCATTAAACCGGAGTAGGGTGAGCCATGAATGAAAATACAACCAGCTTCAGTGCCAGCGAATGG
>DDNV01000026.1:29616-36764 GCA_002341315.1 Cellvibrionales bacterium UBA2511 | reverse complement strand
CTATACCCGGCACATCCAGCTTCCGGAAGTGGGCGCCGCCGGACAACTGAAATTGAAACAGTCCCATATTCTGGTGATTGGTGCCGGTGGACTGGGTTCGCCGGTGGTGCTTTATCTAGCCGCCGCCGGGGTGGGACACCTTACTCTGGTGGATGGCGATACGGTGGACACCAGCAACCTGCAGCGGCAGATTATTTTTGATAACGACCAAGTGGGACAACCCAAGGCACAGGCCGCCAAAGAACGACTGCAGCGGCTCAACCCGGATATCCGCGTCGATGCCATTGAGTCGTTTCTCAGCGCCGACAATGCCCCCGAGTTGGTGTCCGCCGCCGATCTGGTGGTGGATTGCACCGACAATTTCAGCGCCCGCTACCTGATCAACGATTACTGTTGCGCTCTCAATAAACCCTGGGTATTTGCCAGTATCCAGAAATTTTTTGGCCAGTGTGCCCTGTTTACTCCGGGAGGGGCCTGCTTCCGCTGCCTTTTCCCGGAGGCTCCCGCCAACGTGGAGGACTGCAACAGTGCCGGGGTAATCGGTGTATTGCCGGGGCTACTCGGCGTATTACAAGCCAACGAGACCATCAAATACCTGCTGGGGCTGCCGACACCCCTGCAAAACAAACTGCTGCTGGTGGATGCCCTCCACCTGGAGTTCCGCTCTATCCAATTGACCCGCAGCGACAATTGCGCCGCCTGCCGCGATCCCGCCGCCGCGCCCGACTTGCCACGGGAAGCTTTGCTCCAGTGCACGCTCGACACAAGAGATATCGACACCAGAGAAGGCGCTCGATTAAGTCCCGACGCCTTCCGGGAGCGTCACCACCAAGGTGATTGTGTGTTACTGGATGTGCGCAGCCCAACCGAGCGGCAGGCATTCCATATCGGCGGACAGCACATTCCGCTCGATGAACTGCCGCAACGGCTGGCGGAACTTGAGGGTGTAACAACCGTGCTCTGCTACTGCCAGAGTGGCGTTCGCAGTGGCAAGGCACTGGCACTCTTGGAGGAGATGGGCTTCAACGGAGCCAGCCTGGATGGCGGAGTGTTGGCCTGGCTGAAATATACATTGGAAGATCTGGACGACCACCAGGACCATTAAGTTTTTCGACCTATCGAGTGCAGGTGGACAAGGCAGAGGAGAATGTCTCCTCTGCCAGCTACACAGGCTTATCCCACCCAACGATAATCCGCAAAAACTGCATCCAGCTCGGTATGAAACAGGTGATTGCTGTAGTTACTGAGCGTTTTCACCGCTATCGCCACAATCAATTCCAACACTTGCTGTTCGGTATAACCGGCAGCCAGAAAATCTTCCACTTCTGACCGGGATGGGGCTCCCCGTTTGTTCAACATGGTAACCACAAAGTCGTGCAATACCTGTAATTTCGGATCATCAATTGGTGCATGGTTGCGTATAGACTCGGTCACGTCAGCGGGAACCCCTGACATTTTGTCCGCAATCATGCTGTGGGCACCCATGCAGTAATCGCAGCCATTTTCCCGGCTGATAGTCAGAAAAACCACTTCCTGCTCTACTGGTGAAAAAGTCGCCTCCTGACGGAACAGCTGGTAACCATTCAGATACATCTTCAACATTGAAGGCGCATTGGCCATCGTGGCGTACATGTTGGGAAGAAAACCAAAGTTGTTTTTTTGCTCGGTCAAAATGGTTTTTATTTCCCCTGGGGCTGAATCCAGTTCCACTGCCGATTGCGACATTTTGTACTCGGATTTCATGGTATTAACTCCTTATATGGACTTTACGGTTCAAAATAGGGCAAAAGTTTTTACATCCATTTGCCAGTTACTCAAAAATACAGTTATTGATAGACCCCTCGCTGAATGTCATTTACAACAACTCGGGCTAGCTCCATAAACTTTTTAACGGGCTTAAAACATGGCCGTCTTTAATGAAAAATATTTAGGACTTATCGGTCCTTTAATTGGCAAAAAATTATTTAATGGTGTTCATGATCAACGCCACCACGGGCTCCAGTTCACGCTTATCGACACCGGCCTTGACCATGGTCCGCAGACCACTTACCCCGGAAAAATAGAAACTTGCGAGGCTCTCAAGGGGCGTAGACGAAGAAATGTCTCCCTGTTCCACAGCGAGTTCCATCGCACGGTGAAAAACGTTCAATACTGCTCCGATACCTGCTGCTACGGCCAGCTGCACCTCGGGAATCCTCTGGGATAGCTCATTGGCGGTATTAGCCAGCAGACAGCCCCTGCGACCGGTTTTCTGTTGAGCTTCCGCAACAATGCCCTCAAGAAACTCCCGGAGAAACTCCCTGGCAGAATTGTTTGCAGCCAGTTTTTCTTCCAATTGAGTGACCATACTTTGCTGGTAATGATCCAGACAGCGAATGAAAAGTTGCTGCTTGTTGCCAAAGGTCTGATAGAGGCTGCTTTTGGACAAGCGCATCACCCGCAGTAAGTCCTGGAGTGAGGTCGCCTCATAACCCACCGCCCAGAATTGCCGGGTCGCGGATTCCAGTGTGCGATCAATATCAAATTCTCTTGGTCTGCCCAGATTCATAGATAAATTATGGACCAAACGGTTCTATTGTCAACTATCGGTGCTTATTGTGGCACGCCAAAATGTTCAACCACCAGTGGCATTCATAAAACGCACCACCTGTGGCTGGTCTGGATCATAAAAATGGTGTCGCTTTGGCTTGATGGCCATGGCTTCGACAATGGTGGTTTTGAGGACAGCCATATCGCCGGGGTGAGAACGAATCACGGACCGCAGATCCACTGAATGCTCGTTGCCGAGGCACAACAACAACTGCCCCTCACAAGTCACCCGCACACGGTTGCAACTCTCACAGAAATTATGGGTGTTAGGAGAAATAAAGCCGATCCGGCTGTTGCTGCCGGGTATTCGGTAATATCGTGACGGCCCGGGGGATGTCTCCGCACTGGCCATTAAGGGATACAAGCTGCTGATTCTCTCCCGAATTTCCTGACTGCTGACGAGCTCCCTCTGACGATCAGACCGACTTGTCACCCCGAGCGGCATTTCCTCGATAAAGCTGATATCCAGGCCGTGCTCCAACGCAAAGTCCAGCAGCGCTATAATTTCATCGTCGTTCTGACCGCGCATGATTACCGCATTGATCTTGACCCTCTCAATACCGGCCCGCTGGGCAGCCGCAATACCACTCAGAACCCGGTGCAATTCGCCTGTGCGGGTAATCGCCGCAAAGCGCTGCGGTTGCAGGGAATCGAGGCTGATATTGATGCGTTTGACACCGGCATCAACCAATTCTCCCACCACCGACTCCAACCTTGCACCGTTAGTGGTCAGCAGCAATTCGTCCAGCCCCGCCAATTTACCCAGGCTCTGTACCAGCGACATCAGATTGCGCCGCACCAGCGGTTCACCGCCAGTGAGACGGATACGACTCACACCCAGTTCGACAAATGCCTGACCGACAAATGCCAGCTCCTCCAGGGTCAGCAACTGCTGACGCGGCACGAACACCATGTCCTCCGCCATGCAGTAGACACAGCGGAAATCACAGCGATCTGTCACCGACAGGCGAAGGTAGTTGATGACCCGGCCAAAGCGGTCAGTCAGTACAGTTGATTTGCTGTCAGGCATAGGCGACATAAGCACAGCCAAAAAGGGTGTAGTCTTGAGCGTACCCCATCAAGGCATCAGGTCAAGTCCGGAATACATTTACCAGGCATCCGACTGGTTTAGCTCATCGGTTATTTTTCGGTCACCACAACGCACGAATCTTCGGAAAACACTCAGCTAACGACCAGCCTGCCCAGTCACATCGACCTACCTTCTGAGCCATCAATCGATACCATCCAGCATCTGCACCACACGCTGCCACTCCTCAGGCGTATTGGCATTAAGCAGTGCATCGGCATCCGCGATGGGCAATTGTCGACCGTTCAGTGCGACAAGCATCCGCTTCAACGAACGCGGCTGATCGCTGCCTTCCGTAAAAGCCATATCGAGATAATCTCGCAGGGATTGTGTAACTGGCAGATATAGTGGCAGGTAACAATCCTCATAACAGACCGGCACTCCGACTTTCTCGCCCTCCTCCAACAATACCCCCAACACTGTTGTGGTCAACAGGGGCATATCCACCGGAAGGACCAGCAGCGCAGAGGGTTTTATGGTGTGCAGGACAGAATAGATAGCTGCCAGTGGGCCGGCCCCGGGAATCAGGTCGGGAATGCCTGAAGCACCACCCGCCACGACCACATCAAGACCAAGCGCAGAGAGTAAGGCCTGGCTAAAATCTTTCATCGTCTGGTGGTTGCGTCGCAAGGCGGCCTTGTCTGAACCCATTCGCGTTGACAACCCCCCGGCCAGAATCAAACCCCTACAATTAGACATAGCGCTCAATATTCAGGTTATCAAAATAAACCAAAAAAGGTTCTTTTAGATACTAGCATTCGATCACCAAGCCCGCAGCCATAAAAAAACCGCGCCAATAGCGCGGTTTTTATCATTAAAGAGCCGATTATTTACTCTTCTCCAGGATATAGTCCACCGCTGCTTTAACCTCGTCATCGGAGCAATCCATACACAGGCCTTTCGCCGGCATACCGCGAATCCCGTTGATGGCATTGGCATAGAGTACATCCATGCCCTGATCAATACGGGGCGACCAGTCACCGGCCACACCGGTTTTTGGTGCACCACCTGCGCCACTGGAGTGACAGGCAACGCACTTGCTGTTGTAAATGTCTTCGCCAGAGCGAGGCCCAGCTGAAGCAACTTTGGTCGGTTCAGGTACGTTACCCGCCAAAACCACTTCACCGGCAGGTGCGAGACGCTCGGACATGTCCTTCTCTTGCTGCGCAGTCAGCTGCACTTCCTGCTCCTCAGAACCGCAACCGGCCATACCGGCGACCAGCAGCAAAGCAGCGCCAAACACACTCAGCTTTTTCAATTGGTTCATTTTCGTCTCCATTTTTGCGTATTAACGACCAGATTCTGCGCGCCATTATAACGCATAAACCCACGGGGTGAATGTTGTTTGGGGTTAAAGTTCAGAGCCTGAAAAAGTTATATATGTTCCGGTTTCTGAGCGAACATTGTTCTCGCCAGTTCTGTCCGCTCAGCAATGGACCGATTGACAGTTTCAAGCCGATCTATGGCTTGCAAGCGTTTTGCCAACCCGGCCTGATTGGCAATCTGTATGGCCAGACCCGGTCTGGCGTTGAGCTCGAGAATCATCGGCCCCCGGTATTTGTCGAGCACAATATCCGCACCGAAATAACCCAGGCCAGTCATTTCGTAACAACCACAGGCCAAATCGAGAATCTCCTGCCAGTGGGGCAATTGAAGGTCTTTAAAGCCAATGCCTGTGTCGGGGTGCCTGTCTACTCTGGCGTTGTTCTGAACCGCACAGACACTAAAACCGGTTTCGATGTCCAGCCCAACCCCCACGGCACCCTGGTGGAGGTTGGCCTTACCATCCGAGGCATGGGTTGCACAGCGCATCATGGCCATCACTGGAAACCCCCGATACACGATCACCCGGATATCCGGGACCCCCTCGTAGCTGAAGTCACTGAGCAAGGGATCAAAGATAATCATATCTTCGATCATTGCCACATCCGTTCGCCCACCAAGACTGTAGAGACCGCTGAGAATATTGGAGGTATGGCGCTTCACATCGCGCAGGTTAATCACCGTACCGGAGGACTTGACGAACTCCTGAGCTCGGCGTTCACAAATCACCAATATCCCCTTGCCACCACTACCATGAGCAGGTTTGATTACGAAACGTTCCAACCCTTCAAGGATCTTCTCCAAGCTCTGTATTTCGTGCTGAATGCTGAGCACCCCGAACAATTTCGGGACGCGCATACCATGGTCCTGCGCCAGGCGTTTGGTTTTCAGCTTGTCATCCACCAACGGAAACCGGTGGCGTTCATTGGTGGCACCAATGTAATTCACGTTACGGCTGTTCATGCCCAGCACACCCAACCGACGCAACTCACCCGGAGAAATGAATTTCACTGCCAGTCCTTTCTCAGATAGCGGAAACGATACAACTCTGACAGTCGGTAACCCGTGTATTTACCCAATAACAACACCACACCCAGCAGGCTGATCATCAACTCGGGGAAATTAAATGTCAGGTGTGCCACCAACTCCATGGTCATCAACAGGTAGGCGAGAATCGCCGCCAGCAGACTGCCACCACCCTGAATCAACACTTCGTGTGCACCCTCCTCTTCCCAGAGAATCGACATCCGCTCAATAGTCCAGGAGAGAATGATCGTCGGCAGGAACGTCACCGTAAGCGCCTGTTCGAAGCCCAGTTTGTAGGTAACGATGCTCAAAGTTGCCATGATCAGGATTACCAGTATGACCACGGCGGTGATCCTCGCCACCAACAAGAGATTGAGATGGGAGAGGTAGGATCGAATCCACAACCCGGCACTGACAACGGTGAGAAAAATCACCAATCCGGTAATCAGTGAAGTTTGAATAAATGCCAGCGCAATAAGAATCGGCATGAAGGTACCCGATGTGCGAATCCCCACCATTACCCTGAGCAATACCACCACCAGTGCACCGACGGGCAACAGCAGCAAACCCTTGAACATGCCCTGCTGCTCCACCGGCAAGGCATAAATCGAGAAATCAAGCATCAGCTTGTCCCCTGCCTGCTGCTCCATGGACAGCACGGTTTTGACGGGCAGGGTATTTTTAACAATGGCAAATTCCAGCTGCGAGCTGGTGCCGCCGATCACATCGAGTACGAACCGCTCACCCCGCTGCCAGACAAAAAAGTTTTCGGGCAAACCGGGCTTCGCTGTAGCGGGATCGAACAGATACCAACTACCGTCATCGAATACCTCCAACAGCGTCGACATTTGCTGGCGGCGGCGACCGTCTTCCAGATACACCCCTCGCACTCGCTGGGAGGGGATCCCGGCAAAAGAGAGCACATCCATGGCCACGGTCAGATCGGTTGCCTCACGGGTACCAAACAAAAACGCTGCATCCTGATCCATCCCACCCTGAGCCAGCTGCTGCAGCAGTAGTGCCGTAAAGCTGACCGAGCCGGAGGAGCGTTCCCGCAAACTGGATACCACGCGCTCCATGGCGGCCCATCGATCATCACTGAGCTCGGGAGGCGTCACCGTAG
>DDNV01000026.1:24548-29465 GCA_002341315.1 Cellvibrionales bacterium UBA2511 | reverse complement strand
CACGATATACCTGCAACTTGTAATAGAGCGTCGTGGGGTGCTCCTGAGACTGACGCGTCCACTTTGCCTGCCGCTTTCCCGCATCATCCTCCACTGAAAAACCGAACCCGGAGGATGCAAAATACTCGTCGAGCATCACCCAGCCCGCCTGGGTTTCCGGCAGTGCCAATGCAATTTCCACCGGACCATCACCCGGATTGAAGGTAATTTTGGACTCCAGTGTCCAGACATCCTGTTTTTCTCCAGGCAACAGCGGAAAGTCCAGTTCAATCGTTTTGTACAAGGTCAATCCCAGGCCGATGGCGATCAACAGACCGGCCACTAGGGAAATTTGCAGCTTGGAAGACATCATATAATCACTTCCGTGTATGTTTGCGACTGACATCAATAATAGCGGTATCCGTCAACAGGTTACGGCCAACCAGAAAAGAAAACTCAAAGTCTTCACGATCGGAAAGGGTCACTTCAATATTTTCTTTAATTTCTCCCATCGTTATCCAGAGCTTTACCACATAACGACGTTCCGGTTCGCCGACCTTTCGTTTGATCAATACCGTACGCGCCAGTTTTTGCTCCATATCAATAGGCTCACCTGTTTTGGGATCGGGAATGACAAACCGGACAAATCGAATACCATCCCGCTCTATCATCTGGATATTTTCCGCGTGGATGGAAGAGGTTTCAGCCCCACTATCAACTCTTGCCTCCATCTTGATGCCGGGGGGATCAACAAAGACATTTTCGATTTCCCCAATAATGGGCAAATTCAACTCACCAGCAGTGGCGGGCACCGTCTTAACCACGATTTTTTCAACGACTTTTGGCTCAGGACACATAATCGCCGGCGCCTTGCAAACCGGACAGGGTGGTGGGACCGGACATAACGACTCCGCGAGAGGAGAATCCGTTTTGGGCGGATCTTCGCCCACATTCGCCGCTGACTCAGTCTGGGGTTGCACCTGAGTGCAGCCTGCAAGAACCAGCAATCCAACTACACTAACAAATAACCCAACTCTCACGGATACGACACTCCTTGAACAGACAAACCACTAAACGATACCCTGCAAGAATCATTTTCCAGATACCGTTCATTTTTTACAGATGAGCGATGACTGCCAGAAAAATGGACTAACGGACAGTGACGCTATATTATTGCGCCCGCTCAGATAACCTTATCCATATCAAAATGGTCGTACAGTATAGCGGTATCGTATCGACTAACCCAGAAGCGTGATGGATCTACAATTCAGATAGTCAGCAACGCACCCGTAGCTCAGCTGGATAGAGCGCTGCCCTCCGGAGGCAGAGGTCAGAGGTTCGAATCCTCTCGGGTGCGCCATCCATACGAACATCCCGGCCCTGTGCCGGGATTTTTATTGGGCACGCCGGAAAGTGTTCGAACCAATAAGAGATTCGACAACTTCCGCCAGGAAGTTGGACCAAGCCGCCGTGCGGCGCAGTCCCGCAGGGAGCAAAACGGCCACCAGCCGTTTTGAGTCAATCGTCTCGGGTGCGACTTAATCTCGGGGGTTTTAAGGTATTCAGACGGCCCAATAAGACCAATTACCCTTTTAACCTTTACGCCCCTGCCGGCAGATAACCTTCACCATCGAATGTCTGTGACACCTCTATGTGGCAGCGATGGCCATTTACTATTTCCCTCACCACACGAAGTCCTCTTCATACCCTAAAAATGAAACTCCGCTTGCTTTTTTCTATAAACCTATAGATTCTATAGCGTTATAGAAATATCTTCGGATACTCAATGCCAACACAGGATAAAAATTCAACCCGCTATGCTCACCGACACCAACGTGCGGTGGCGGCAGCGGCAGCGGTATTTGCCGACAAGGGTTTTCACGGTGCCAGCACCCGGGATATCGCCGAAAAACTCGGCATTCAGCAGGGCAGCCTCTACTACTATTTCAAATCGAAGGAAGCGGCGCTGGAAGAAGTCTGCCTGACGGCCCTGAGGGACTACGTTTCACATATCGAGTCGATTGCGAGCCAACCCGACAAGCTCGAAGTCAAGCTACAAGCTGCCATCGCCGCTCACCTGGCGACCTACAAACACAACAATGAAGCCATGAAAGTACACAATGAACAACGTCTGTACTTGCCCAAAGAGCGCCGGAAACACCTGAATGCGCTGGGTTCACGCTATCGTCAACAACTCGAGGGGATTTTCTGTGAAGGAGTCTCAAGTGGTCAGTTGCGCGAGGATATCGACTGCCATTTCACAGCGCTTTCACTGATCGGTCTGTGCAATTATTGGGGCATACAATTACTGAGAAATACCCCGCTAAAGACTGAGGACGTTACAGTAAAATGTGTCGATATTATGCTGCACGGCTGCCTCGCCAGGAGAACCGGAATTCCTGACACTGATACGCAAACTGATACCCAGGTCAATTAGGACACCCACCATGACTCAGCAAAAAGCAACCAATGTGCAATGGCACCATGGCGAAGTTACCCGCGATGATCGTTTTCAACTGATGGGACAGCGCGGCACCACACTCTGGTTTACCGGGTTGTCCGGCAGTGGCAAAAGCACCGTGGCCGTCGCCCTCGAGAGCCGACTCTACGAGTTCGGCAAACTGGCCTACCGGCTGGATGGCGACAATGTCCGACTGGGCATCAACAAGAATCTCGGCTTCAGTGCGGCAGACCGCACCGAAAATATTCGCCGCATTGGTGAAATTGCCAAACTGTTTGCCGATGCCGGCATTATCTCCCTATCCAGTTTTATCAGTCCCTACCGGGCCGATCGGGATGCCGTGCGACAGCTACACAAAGCAGCCGGATTAGACTTTATCGAGGTTTTTGTCGACTGCCCGCTGCAGGAAGCGGAAAAACGCGACCCCAAAGGTCTTTACAAAAAGGCTCGGGCCGGTGAGATTAAAAACTTCACGGGTATTGACGACCCCTATGAAGCCCCGGAAAATCCCGAAATCCATTTGCAGACCGACCAGACGACCCTGGCAGAGGAAGTTGATATGATTATCAACTACCTGAAATCACACCAGTTCCTTGCAGGCATATAGACTGCGGTCAAACGCACAACAAACCACTTGTCCATTCGCTCATCAACAGGAGATAGTATTTTGATCAGGCCCCACGGCTCAGACACATTGAACCCCCTCTTTGTTTACGATACAGAGCAACACCATCAACTGCTTAAGGAAGCCGAAGAACTGCCTTCACTGCTGTTGAACTCGGCGGCCGCGGCCAACGCCGTCATGCTCGGGGCAGGGTATTTCAATCCGCTGGAGGGTTACATGGGTCTGGCTGATGCCATGAGCGTGGCGGAAAAAATGCACACCACTGATGGGTTGTTCTGGCCAGTACCGGTCATCAATCTGGCAAAGGATGTCAGCGCGATCAGAGGCGCCAAGCGTATCGCCCTGCGGGATCCGAACACCGAAGGCAATCCGGTGATGGCGATTATGGAAGTCGATCAGATTGAAACTGTCTCGGACGAAGACATTGAAACCATGGCTGAACAGATTTTTGGCAATCTGGATCCGGAGCACCCCGGGGTAGCCACTTTCACCCATCTGGGCAACTATTTGATCTCGGGAAAACTGCAGGTATTGAGCTTCAGTTACTTTCAGAGTGATTTTCCCGACACCTTCCGCACCGCCGTGGAAATACGCAATGAGATCACCGAGCGTGGCTGGGAAAAAGTAATCGCTTTCCAGACCCGCAACCCGATGCACCGCGCTCACGAAGAACTCTGTCGCATGGCGATGGAACGCCTTGATGCCGACGGCGTGGTTATCCATATGCTGTTGGGACGACTGAAAAAAGGGGATATTCCTGCGCCGGTTCGCGATGCCTGTATCCGTACCATGGTAGAGCACTACTTTCCGAAAAATACCGTCATGGTCACCGGCTATGGCTTCGACATGCTCTATGCCGGGCCCCGCGAGGCCGTGCTGCATGCTCTGTTCCGCCAGAACATGGGGGCCACTCACCTGATTGTGGGACGCGACCACGCCGGTGTCGGCGATTACTACGGAGCCTTCGATGCACAAACCATCTTCGACGAAAAAGTACCGGACGATGCGCTCGACATTGAGATCTTCCGGGCGGATCACACCGCCTTCTCCACCAAGCTGGGCCGGGTGGTGATGATGAATGAGGCGGAAGATCACCAGAAAGAGGACTTTATCCTGCTGTCCGGCACCAAAGTACGGCAAATGCTGGGAGACGGCATCGCGCCACCACCCGAGTTTTCCCGCCCTGAAGTCGCCAAAATACTAATGGATTACTATCAGTCCGAGCACCAATAACTAATACCTGTTAGTGAATAGCGGGGCGTGTCTACTCCGCTATATGCCATCCTCCAGACAAGGACTTTTCATGGCCGATTTTGATGTCTTCAATGGTGATGCCGATGGTATCTGTGCGCTGACACAACTGCGGTTGGCAGAACCCCGCCAGAGCAGCCTGATTACCGGGGTAAAACGCAACATCAGCCTTCTGAAAACTGTCACGGCCCGGCCTGATGACCGGATCACCGTGCTGGATATTTCAATGGACAAGAACCGTCCCGATCTGGAGCGGTTACTGGCGGTCGGGGCAACGGTATTTTACGTGGATCACCACTTTTCCGGCGCCATTCCGGAAACAGAAAAGCTCACCGCCCTGATCAACGAGGCACCGGATACCTGTACCAGTTTGTTGGTCAACCAGCATCTAAAGAATGCCTTCGCCGCCTGGGCAGTGGTCGGTGCATTTGGCGACAACCTCAATCAACAGGCACAGGCGTTGGCCGACAAAGCATTGCAGTGCGGCGAGACCGACCTCAGACAACTGCAAAAGCTCGGCACCTATATCAACTATAACGGCTACGGTGCAGCGGTGGAGGATTTACACATCCACCCCGAGGAGCTCTTTCGGCGCGTCAGC
>DDNV01000026.1:13065-24270 GCA_002341315.1 Cellvibrionales bacterium UBA2511 | reverse complement strand
AGAATGGCTACCACAGCGATATGGCGGCGGCCGCAGATATTGCCGCCGAGAAAACGTCGGACACCACCGCGGTATTCATTCTGCCGAACGAAGCCTGGGCCAGACGGGTCAGCGGTGTCTTCAGCAATCAACTGACCAATGATCATCCCGACCGGGCCCATGCCGTTGTCACGGCAACCTCTCAGGGCGAGTATCTGGTGAGCGTGCGGGCGCCACTGAACAACCGCCAGGGTGCTGCGGATTTATGCCGCCGCTTCCCCACCGGCGGCGGCCGTGCGGCGGCGGCAGGGATCAACAACCTGCCTGCCGGGATGCTGACTGACTTTATCGATGCGTTCGAAGCCAGTTATACCTGACCTCTACCCCTGTATTCGATTGGACCGGCCCGCTTCCCGCTAGCGTCCCATTGCCTTCACCGATTAAACTGTTATTGGTCGTCACGCGACGACCCTGAGAATATCGATTAACCCCCGAGGAAGAACATGCTATCACTCGACTTCCTTGCCCTACCCTTAATGGCCGCAGCAGCACTGATTTTTGTGGCAGTGTTTGCCGGCATCATTTCATCGCGGGTCGGTTTTCCTTTTCTGCTGGTTTTTCTCATTGTCGGTATGCTCAGTGGCGAGGACGGCATAGGTGGTATCAGTTTTGACAATTTTGCACTGAGCTTCTGGGTGGGCAATATCGCCCTTGCCGTGATTCTGGTGGATGGTGGACTGCGCACCGACTTTGCCACTTTTCGCACCGGACTCAAACCGTCACTGATACTGGCGACACTCGGTGTATTACTGTCCGCTGGCCTCACGGGCCTCGCCGCCATGTGGCTGCTGGGGCTCAGCTGGCCAATGGCCATGTTGCTGGGCGCGATCGTCGGCTCCACCGATGCCGCCGCCGTGTTTTCCCTGCTCAAATCCTGCGGCGTGCGACTCAACGAGCGGGTTGCCGCCACGCTGGAAATCGAGTCCGGCATGAACGACCCAATGGCGGTCTACCTCACCCTGACATTTATCAGTATCGCCCTGATTTATAACGCCGACGAGGCGCTGGTTTTCAATGGCTGGACCACCGTGCTCAGCCTGACTACGCAGTTTGGTATAGGCGGGCTGATCGGCTACTTGGCCGGCATCGCCATGGCCAGCGCCGTCAACCGTATTCGGGGTATGCTGGACAGTGGTGCCGGCATACTCGCCCTGCTATTAATGTCAGCCGGTATCGGCGTGTTTGCCTTTGCCACCTGGGTGGGCGGTTCGGGATTTCTCGCGATCTACCTGTTCGGCCTGATGGTGGGCAACCGGGCTCGCCGGAGCGTTCGCCAGGCCCTGTCAGCAATGGATGGCTTTGCCTGGCTGTCCCAGGCCCTGATGTTCCTGCTGCTGGGCTTGCTGGTCACCCCCAGCGAGGTGGCAGACGGGCTGCTTCCGGCACTGGGTATCGCGCTGTTACTGATTCTGGTTGCGCGTCCGCTGGCTGTGTCGCTGTGCCTGCTGCCATTTCACTTCACACGCCGGGAAACATTTTTTATCGCCTGGGTAGGCCTGCGCGGTGCAGTGCCGGTCGTGCTGGCTATTTTTCCCATGATGGTGGATCTGGAGGGGGCAAAAACCCTTTTCAATGTGGCGTTTGTGGTCGTGGCAACCTCATTGCTGTTGCAGGGAGGCAGCCTCGCCTGGGTGGCACGACGACTGGGACTGGTACTACCGGAAAAGGATGACAGGAAAAACTTCCGCAGAGTGTTCGGGGATTTCGTGCTGGATGGCAGAATCCCCCTGGGGGAAATCTGTCAGTTCTATGACTTGCCGGAACCCCCGGATGCCGACCAGAATCTTGGCAGCTGGATTGCCGGACAATTGCGTCGACCACCCATTATCGGCGACAAGGTGAACATTGGCACAGCTATCTTTGTGGTGCGACAACTCGATAATCGCGAGATC
The DNA here is from genome assembly GCA_002341315.1 of Cellvibrionales bacterium UBA2511. Classification (GTDB taxonomy): domain Bacteria; phylum Pseudomonadota; class Gammaproteobacteria; order Pseudomonadales; family Porticoccaceae; genus Porticoccus. The sequence continues at coordinate 22,339 of DDNV01000026.1, read as the reverse complement.
ACGGTAGTTGGTATGAAGTTACCGTCTTAGATACCCAGTTTGTCGTCGAAATAAAAGGGTTGATGGCAGTGACAACTGTTTTAAACAGGAACACTTTTCCCGCCAACTTCAGACCTGCTCAATTTCCACCAGCGTACCGCAGAAGTCCTTGGGATGGAGAAACAGCACCGGCTTGCCATGGGCACCGGTTTTAGGCTCGCCGTTGCCCAGCACCCGGGCACCCGCAGCGACCAGTTTGTCGCGGGCAGTAATAATATCCTCCACCTCATAACACAGGTGGTGCATACCACCATCCACATTGCGCTCAAGGAATTTCGCCACGGGCGAATTCTCCCCGAGGGGTAACAATAATTCGATTTTGGTATTCGGCAATTCCACAAAGGCGACCCGGACACCGTGTTCGGGCAGATCAATGGGTTCGGAGACGGTTGCACCCAACGCATCCCGATAGGTGGTCATCGCCCTGTCGAGATCAGGGACCACAATAGCAACATGATTCAGTTTGCCTATCATAGGGTTACCTTTTGATATCCGGTTAAATTCAACACAGCCAAAGGCGTTTGAGCGACACCCAAAAAGCTAGCCAAGAAAGGCTTCCACCAGTTGTTTTGCCGCCACGGTAGCCGGGATCCGGCCAGCTGTCACATCAGCTTCCAGCTGATCCACCAGGGCTTTTACCGCCTCATTTTCTTTCAGTTTACCGAGCAGACTGTCAGCTGTTTCGCTCCACATCCAGGCCCGGGCCTGAGCAGCGCGGCGGGACTCGATTTCGCCCACATCGCCCAGCACCTGCCGATATTCTTCAACGGTCTGCCATATTTTCTGCACACCGTCTCCCTGCAGCGCCGAAAGCGGTTCAACCTGAACCTGCCAATGTCGACTTCGGGGGTGCAGGAAGTGAACGGCCATGCGATAGTCTGCCACAGTCCGGTTGGCGGCCGCCTGCTGGTCGCCATCCGCCTTGTTCACCAGAATCAAATCTGCCAGCTCCATAATACCGCGCTTGATACCCTGCAGCTCGTCACCGCCACCGGGTAACAGCAACAGCAAAAACATATCGGTCATCTGTGCCACGGCGGTTTCCGACTGACCGACACCCACGGTTTCCACGATGATCACATCAAATCCCGCCGCCTCACAGAGCAACAGGGTTTCGCGGGTACGGCGGGTTACTCCGCCCAAAGTTTGTCCAGCCGGGGAGGGCCGAATATAGGCATCGGGGTGGCGGGCGAGGGTTTCCATACGGGTTTTATCCCCCAGAATCGAGCCGCCACTGAGTGCTGAGGTGGGATCTACCGCCAGCACGGCCAACCGATGCCCCTGGCTGATCACATGATTGCCAAAGGACTCAATAAACGTCGATTTACCCACGCCGGGCACGCCGGAAATACCAAGCCGAATTGAGTTGCCCGTGTAGGGCATGATCAGCTCAAGCAAACGGGCAGCCGCCTCCCGGTGATCTGCGCGGGTCGATTCGACCAGTGTAATTCCCTTGGCAAGGGCTCGGCGATCGCCGCTGCGGATACCCTCGGCAAGCTCCTGTGGATTAATCTGCAATGACCATCTCCAAGCTCGTCAGATCAGCGTCCATTTTACCCAGCCAATACAGGCTGCCAACCCGGTTGCGGGCAGAGAGCGGCAATTACTCAAATTCAATAATCGGCTGGTCTACCTTGAGGCTGTCACCGGCCGCTGCAGAAACAGTTTTCACCACCCCGTCGGATATTGCTCTCAAGCTGTTTTCCATTTTCATGGCCTCAACAACAGCCACTTCCTCACCGGCTTTTACCAAATCACCTTCCTTCACATTCAGTTTCACCAGCAAACCAGGCATGGGGGACAACAGGAATTTGGACAGGTCAGCGGGCTCCTTGACCAGCATATGCTGACTCAACTCGGCAGTGCGAGGAGTCACCACATAGGCGTGTTTTTCTGCACCGCGATGAAACATCCTGAACAGCCAGCCATCGCGATCCACCTGAATGCAAACGGTCTGCCCGTTGATAACCGCCTTGAACAGCGGCTCACCCAGCTTCCAGTCTGTCTCCACCCGATATTCATCGCCACCCATGGTCGCCACGACCGGCTCCACAGAAGTATCCACCGAAATCGGATAGCGTGCATCATCGCCCTCCATCATCACTACCCAATCGTTGGAGGGGCAGTATTCCAGGCTGGGTAACTGGCCGGTAATCAGGGCACTGCGATCGCGGAATTTCTTATTGATCACGGCGGCGGCCACCACGCAGAGCGCGGGGTCCTCCTGGGGTACCAGATCGGGGCTGAAGCCCTCGGGATATTCCTCGGCAATAAAATTGGTGGTCAATTTACCGGCCACAAAACGCGGGTGAACCATCAGCGCATTGAGGAAGCTGATATTGTGACTGACGCCCCGGATGTAATAGGCGTCCAGTGCTTCCACCATCCGTTGAGTGGCCTCCTTGCGGTCTGTACCGTAAGTAATCAGCTTGGCGATCATCGGATCGTAAAACATCGAGACTTCGCCACCCTCGAAAACACCGGTATCCACTCGAACACCCTCGCCCGTTGGTGGGCGGTAGCGAATCAGCCTACCCACAGAGGGCATAAAATTGCGGAACGGATCCTCGGCATACACGCGGGTTTCAATCGCCCAGCCGGTCAGTGTTACATCCTCCTGAGCCAGCGGCAGTTTTTCACCGGCGGCGACGCGGATCATCAGCTCCACCAGATCCTGACCGGTGACCAGCTCTGTCACCGGGTGTTCCACCTGCAGGCGGGTATTCATTTCCAGGAAGTAAAAATTCATCTCGGCATCGGCGATAAACTCCACCGTACCGGCCGACTTGTAATCCACCGCTTTGGCCAGTGCTATGGCCTGTTCACCCATTTTGCGCCGCACTTCCGGGGTCAGAAAGGGCGATGGGGCCTCTTCAATGACTTTCTGGTGGCGGCGCTGGATGGAACATTCACGCTCGCCCAGGTAGATGGTGTTGCCGTAGCTGTCGGCCATCACCTGGATTTCGATGTGCCGTGGCTCCTGAATAAACTTTTCAATAAAAACACGGTCGTCGCCAAAGCTGGATCGGGCTTCGTTGGTGGCGCGCTCAAAACCGTCGCGACATTCTTCATCGTTCCAGGCCACACGCATGCCTTTGCCGCCACCACCGGCAGAGGCCTTGAGCATCACCGGATAGCCGATGTCATTGGAAATCTCCACAGCCTGCTCGGCATCTTTCACCACATCGGTATAACCGGGAATCGTGCTGACACCCGCTTCCGCGGCAATCCGCTTGGAAGTGATCTTGTCACCCATGGACTCAATCGCCCTGACCCCGGGCCCGATAAAGGCAATACCTGCGGCATCCAGCGCCTGACAAAACAACTTGTTTTCCGAGAGAAAACCGTAACCGGGGTGCACGGCATCAGCACCGGTCTGCTGACAGGCAGCTATAATTTTGTCGATCACCAGATAGCTTTCAGCGGAGGCCGAGGGGCCGATGTGAACGGCTTCATCCGCCAGAGCCACATGCAGGGCATCCCGGTCTGCATCGGAGTAGACTGCAACCGTTCCGATGCCCATTGCTTTGGCCGTACGGAACACTCGACAGGCGATTTCACCTCTATTAGCAACAAGAATTTTTTTAAACATTACTGTCTCTTCTTTATTGTCTGCCTACAGGTTGCAGGCGTTTTCCTGATTTTGTAACTACAGGCCCTGGCACAATCCCCACTTACAACGGAATATTGCCGTGCTTCCGCCAGGGATTCTCCAGTTGCTTGTCGCGCAACATGGAAAGCGATCTCGCCACCCGTTTGCGAGTCAGGCTGGGCAAGATCACATCATCGATAAACCCGCGTTTACCAGCAATAAAGGGGTTGGCAAATTTCTCCCGGTATTCCTGCTCGCGGGCAGCAATTTTTTCCTGGTTGCCGATATCCTTGCGGAAAATAATCTCCACGGCGCCTTTTGGCCCCATCACTGCGATTTCCGCCGTAGGCCAGGCGAGGTTGACATCACCGCGCAGGTGTTTCGACGACATCACATCGTAGGCACCACCATAGGCCTTGCGGGTAATCACGGTCACTTTGGGGACAGTACATTCCGCATAGGCGTATAACAACTTGGCACCGTGCTTGATGATGCCGCCATACTCCTGTGTCGTGCCAGGCATGAAGCCGGGCACATCGACAAATGTCAGCACCGGGATATTGAAGGCATCACAGAAACGGATAAAGCGGGCTCCCTTTTTCGATGCATCAATATCCAGACAACCGGCCAGCACCATCGGCTGGTTGGCAACCACACCCACGGTAGACCCTTCGATGCGGATAAAACCAATCACCAGGTTGGCTGCATAGTCTGGCTGCAATTCAAAAAAGTCACCCTCGTCCGCTACTTTTACAATCAGCTCTTTCATGTCGTAGGGCTGATTCGGGTCATCGGGAATCAGCGTATCCAGAGATGCTTCGGCTCGATCTGCCGGGTCTTCCGTTGGCCAGACAGGTGGTTTCTCCTGGTTATTGGCCGGCAGGAATGTGATAAAACGGCGCAACTTGACCAGGGCCTCCACATCATTTTCAAACGCCAGGTCCGCCACGCCGGATTTGGACGAATGGGTGACTGCCCCTCCGAGCTGCTCCGCGGTGACCGTCTCATGGGTCACGGTTTTCACTACCTCGGGACCGGTCACAAACATATAGGAGCTGTCTTTGACCATGAAAATAAAGTCTGTGATGGCGGGGGAATACACCGCCCCACCCGCACAGGGGCCCATGATCATGGAAATTTGTGGAATGACACCGGACGCCATGACATTGCGTTGAAACACGTCGGCATAGCCACCCAGGGAGGCTACGCCCTCCTGAATACGTGCACCACCGGAATCATTCAACCCTATAACCGGCGCGCCCACTTTCATGGCGTGGTCCATCAGCTTACAGATTTTTTCTGCATGGGTTTCCGACAGGGAACCACCAAAAACCGTGAAGTCTTGGCTAAACACAAACACCAGACGACCGTTGACGGTACCGTAGCCAATGACCACACCGTCGCCGGGAATATGCTCCTGCTCCATGCCGAAATCGGTACAGCGGTGCTCGACAAACATGTCCCACTCCTCAAAGGAGCCGGGATCCAGCAGCAAGTCAATACGCTCACGAGCGGTCAGTTTGCCTTTGCTATGCTGGGCATCGATACGCTTCTGCCCACCGCCCATGCGGGCTTTTTCACGCATGGCTTCCAACTGTTCCATAATTTCGTACATAGGGTTCTCCCAATCCTGGCTACCGAATCACAATCCGGCAACACGCCTTTCTGTTGTTCTAATAATGTACACGCCCGCCAGATGACTGGCCTGCCGGTGCCCCTTTCAAAAAGCGGAGCTTATTGTTCACTCAGCAGCGCAATCACCTCGGCAGCCGCCTGGGGGATATTGGTACCCGGCCCATAAATAGCGGCCACTCCCGCATCAAAGAGCTCCTGGTAATCCTGAGACGGAATAACGCCACCACAAACCACCTTAATATCGCTGCCACCCTCTTTGCGCAGTGCGGCAATCAACTGGGGCACCAGCGTTTTATGACCAGCGGCCTGGGAAGACACACCCACCACATGGACGTCATTTTCGATCGCCATGCGGGCCGCCTCTTCAGGGGTTTGAAACATCGGGCTGATATCCACATCAAAACCGATATCAGCGAAAGCCGTGGCAATCACCTTGGCACCACGATCGTGACCATCCTGCCCCATTTTTGCCACCAGCATCCTGGGACGGCGACCGGCCCGTTCGGCAAAGGCCGAGACGCTCGCCTGAATGGCAGCAAAGGCCTCATCACCTTCATAAGCTGAACCGTAAACTCCACTGATGGTACGGGTTATCGCCTTGTGACGACCCCAGATTTTTTCCAGTGCAAATGAGATTTCTCCCACGGTGGCGCGGGCCCGAGCGGCATCTACGGCCAGTTCCAGCAGGTTGCCCTCCCCCGATTCCGCCGCTGCGGTGAGTGCATCCAGCGCCTGCTGGCAGGCATTGTTGTCGCGGTTGTCGCGCAGAGCCTGCAATCTCTCTACCTGTGATTCGCGTACGGCACTGTTATCAATATTGAGGATATCCACCGGGGATTCCTCAGCCTGCTGGTACTTATTGACACCGACAATGACCTCTTCCCCGCGGTCAATTCTGGCCTGCCGTTCTGCTGCCGCCTGCTCAATGCGGAGTTTCGGCATACCGGACTCCACCGCCTTGGTCATACCACCCATTTCCTCCACTTCTTCAATCAGGATGCGGGCTTCCTTGACGAGCTGGTCAGTGAGGCTCTCCACATAGTAAGAACCGGCCAGCGGGTCCACCACGTTAGTGATACCGGTTTCCTCCTGAATCACCAATTGCGTATTGCGGGCAATTCGAGCTGAGAACTCGGTTGGCAGGGCCAATGCCTCATCCAGTGCGTTGGTGTGCAGGGATTGGGTGCCGCCCAGTACGGCGGACATGGCTTCGATCGTGGTCCGCATAACATTGTTATAAGGGTCCTTGCTGGTCAGGCTGACACCGGACGTCTGGCAGTGGGTGCGCAGCATCAGCGATTTGTTGTCCCGTGGGTCGAACTTCTCCTTCATCAGGGTGGCCCAGAGAATCCGCGCAGCCCGCAGCTTGGCAATTTCCATAAAGAAATTCATACCGATGGCAAAGAAGAACGACAGGCGTGGTGCAAATTTATCCACGTCCAGACCGCTGGCAATTGCAGTGCGCACGTACTCGATACCATCGGCGATGGTATAGGCCAGCTCCTGCACATTGGTGGCTCCAGCTTCCTGCATGTGATAACCGGAAATGGAAATGGAGTTGAATCTGGGCATGTGCTGGGCGGTATAGCCAATAATATCGGAGACAATCCGCATCGAGGGCGCCGGTGGATAGATATAGGTATTGCGTACCATGAATTCCTTGAGAATGTCATTTTGTAGGGTTCCCGCCAGCTTGTCCGGGGTCACACCCTGCTCTTCGGCAGCGACAATGTAATTGGCCATGACTGGCAACACGGCACCGTTCATGGTCATGGACACCGAAACCTGATCGAGGGGAATGCTGTCGAACAGTACTTTCATATCCTCAACCGAATCAATGGCGACCCCGGCCTTGCCCACATCCCCCACGACTCGCTCATGGTCCGAATCGTAACCGCGGTGAGTGGGCAAATCGAACGCCACCGAGAGGCCCTGTTGTCCGGCCGCCAGATTTCGACGATAAAAGGCATTGGACGCCTCGGCGGTGGAGAACCCGGCGTACTGCCGGACGGTCCATGGACGTCCTGCATACATGGTAGCCTTGGGACCCCGTTTGAACGGTGAGAACCCGGGCAGGTTGTCCAAATGCGCCAGACCCGCCAGGTCCTCGGCAGTGTAGAGCGGTTTTACCGCAATACCTTCCGGGGTATTCCAGACAAGATCCTCGGGTGTTTTACCCTTGGTCTCCTTGGCCGCAAGGGCAGCCCATTCACGGTATGAAGGTTTGGCGCTATCGGTCATCGAACACTACCTCTAATCAACTCAATCCCGCGCAAAGTGCGCTCTGCTGTTATCTGTTCTTTCAATATAGCGGGTATATAGCGTTGGCGTTACCCTTGGGGTCACCATCAGCTGCAGGCAATAACGGGATTTCCAATGTGAGCGCACTATGGCGGAGCAACCCAGTTGAAACAAGGGCAAATTTATTCGCCAAAACTCACTGATTATTTCAGATAATTGTGCTTTGAAACCATTTCATAGCTACAATAATACGCAAACTCACATTTCATAGCAGGCCGCTCTTATCGCCACCATCTCGCACCACCATGTTGTGACCTGCCTGCACGGCATTCTTGAACGCCAGCAAAATGAGCAGGTATTGCTGGCAAGGGCCGGGATTAACCCTGCCAGTGTGCAAAATTCAAGAGACCGGGTACACACCGACCAGGTGGCCCGCCTGTTTCGACTGGTGCAGCAGGCACTTGACGACGAGTTCATGGGCTTCACCTCACAGGCTTGCAAATATGGCATTTTTGCCACCGCCTGCGATCTGGTCAGGCACTGCCGCACTCTGGGGGAACTGCTGGAAAAAGTGGTCGCATTCTATAATCTGATCACCGACGCGATGGTCATGACACTGGACATTCAGGACAGCTCAGCACGTTTCAGTGTCGCCCTGCAACAGCCAGAGTTGGATGTCGGGCATTTCATCACCGAGTTCCAGATGGTGATCTGGCACCGTTTTCCGAGCTGGTTTATCGGCGAGGCCATCCGTCTCAGGGCAACGCATTTCATTCACCCCGCACCTGATCACAAAAACGAGCTGCGTGTGATGTTTCCGGGTCCGCTATTGTTTGAGCAGTCCAGCAACAGCCTTTATTTCGATGCGCAATATCTGGACAAGCCCCTGGTTCGAACCAGCCGCGAACTGGATGCGTTTCTTGCTGTTCACCCCGCCGATATCATGACGATTCCGGGCGAAGACAACAGTCTCGAGGCACAGATAGAACGGATTTTCCTCAAAAACAGTCACGGGCGCCCCACTTTTCCGAAAGCGGAAGCCCTGGCCGAACAGCTGCGCATAAGCCCGCTCACCCTCTATCGAAGGCTGCTGCAGGAGGGCACCAGTTATCAGAAAATCAAGGACAATATTCGCCGGGAAATGGCGATCGACAAACTGGTGAATAAGCAATTGTCTGTGGACGAGGTGTCGGAGCTGGTCGGTTTTGAAGAGCCGCGCTCTTTCACGCGCGCCTTCAAGCAGTGGACCGGCCTGAGCCCGAGAAATTACTGTAAATACCACCGGGGTGGCCCACCGGATTAAATTTCCAGCCCGCCACCCACCACCAGTGTTTGACCACTGATGTAATTGGATTCCGGAATGCAGAGCAGGTATACCGCATCGGCGGCCTCTTTTGCAGTACCGGTGCGACCCAATGGAACCAGAGTCTTGAGCAGCGATGTCATCTGCTCACTGACGCCAACCCGAATGTCTTTACCCGCTATGTTAATGGTCGAGTTCTCGCTGGCGGGACTGGTGAGTCGGGTCTCGATAAACCCGAAGGCCACTGCATTGACATTCACATTGTAGCGCCCCCACTCCTTGCACAGGGTTTTGGTCATACCGACCACGCCCGCCTTGGCCGCCGAGTAGGCCAGCTGCCCGGCATTGCCCCCCAGCCCGGATATCGAAGACACATTGACAATCTTGCGATGGACCTGCTCGCCCCCCTCCACTTCCAGCGTATGGTAGGCTTTGATGAAGGGCTGGGCTGCCTTGAGGATACG
>DDNV01000026.1:6778-12993 GCA_002341315.1 Cellvibrionales bacterium UBA2511 | reverse complement strand
GAGGATACGGTAGGGAGCCGTCATATGCACATCCAGCATGGCATACCACTGCTCGTCGTCAATTTTCTGAATCACATTATCCCAAGTGTACCCGGCATTGTTGATAATGATGTCCAGGTCATCAAACGCATCCACCGCTGTTTTCACAAACCGCACACCAAAATCTTCTGCCGTGACACTGCCGGCACAGACCACCGCTTCGGAGCCCACCCCCTGAATGTCACTGACCAACTTTTCAAGCGGTTCGGCATCCAGATCATTGATCACCAGTCGAGCACCTTCACTGGCCAACTTCAATGCTATTTCACGACCTATGCCGCGACCGGCACCGGTCACCAGCGCCACTTTTCCCGCCAACTTTTTCATCGCCGTACTTCCACTTCAACGCTGATCAAATAAACCAGCTGACCCGTGACAGTGTACCGCCCTCTCTCTTTACGAGCACTGGCGTTACACAGTACTCTGAGCAAACGTCTACACTGTCCAATGATTTGCCGGAAAAAGCATAGCGATTCACCCTGCGCACTACAACTCAGACCACACCGGCACCGCTGATCCAAACAGGTTTCGTCTATGACACTACAACTCAATGATGCTTCGCTGCTGAAATACCAGGCCTATATCGACGGGCACTGGGTGTCCGCTGACAACGGCAAGACCCTGACTGTGACCAATCCCGTCGACGATTCCCCACTGGCCGAGGTGGCCAGCTGCGGCACCGAGGAAACCCGCCGGATGATCGAGGCCGCCAACCGCGCCCAGCCGGGTTGGGCTGCGGCGACAGCCAAACAGCGTGCGACCCTGTTGCGCGACTGGTACAACCTGATCATTGAGCACCAGGAGGATCTGGCCAGAATTCTTACCGCCGAGCAGGGCAAACCCCTCGCCGAGGCACGCGGCGAAATTCTCTATGGCGCCAGCTATCTCGAGTGGTTTGCTGAAGAGGCGAAACGCCTCTACGGCGATCTGATTCCGGCACCCGCCAGCGACAAGCGGCTAATGGTATTAAAGCAGCCTGTCGGCGTGGTGGCCTGTATTACCCCGTGGAACTTCCCCTGTGCCATGCTGGCCCGCAAAATTGCGCCGGCCATAGCGGCTGGCTGTGCCGTGGTATGCAAACCCGCCAGTGCCACCCCGCTGTCGGCACTGGCACTGGTGGCACTGGCCGAACGGGCCGGGGCTCCGGCAGGACTGATCAATATCGCTGCAGGCGATAGTAAAACTATCGGCGCAGAACTGACCCGCAACCCACTGGTTCGAAAACTCACCTTCACCGGGTCTACGGCGGTGGGCAAACAGTTAATGGCCGCCTGTACCGATACTGTCAAACGCACTTCCATGGAACTGGGCGGCAACGCCCCGTTCATTGTGTTTGACGATGCCGACCTGGATGCGGCCGTGGCCGGTGCCCTGGCCGCCAAGTATCGCAATGCCGGACAAACCTGTATCTGTGCCAACCGGTTGCTGGTTCAGGCAGGCATTTACGATCGTTTTGCAGAAAAATTTACCCGTGCGGTGACTCAGCTGAACATGGGCTGCGGCACAAAAGACGGTGTCGATATCGGCCCGCTGATCAGCAGCCAGGCCGCTGATGACGTATATGATCTGATCGAGGATGCCACGCATAAAGGGGCCAAAGTACTGACCGGCGGTGGCCGGGGAACCGGAAGTTTCATTCAACCCACGGTATTGAGCAATGCCACGACTGATATGCGCGTGTTCGCGGAAGAAATTTTCGGACCGGTCGCACCACTGTTCAGGTTCGAGACCGAAGCTGAGGCGATTCAGTTGGCCAATGATACAGAATTTGGTCTTGCCGCCTATTACTACTCCCGGGATCTTAGCCGTATCTGGCGAGTGGCAGAACAGCTGGAATACGGCATTGTGGGGGTTAACGAAGGTCTTGTCTCAAACGAAATGGCACCTTTTGGCGGCATCAAATACTCCGGCCAGGGACGGGAGGGCTCCCGCTACGGCCTCGATGACTACCTTGAACTGAAGTACCTCTGTCTGGGTGGTATCGATGCTTGATGCGGGCTCGCCATATGGCTCAGCAGCCACCTGCAGACCGATGCGCATGACCGGGAGTCCCGGCCCATGAAACTGAACTATGTCAGTCAGGGCAGCGGGCAACCGGTAGTACTGATGCATGGGATGTTCGGTTCGCTGAGCAACCTCGGGGGGGTCGGCAGGGCTTTGGCGGATCGTTATCAGGTGATTGCCGTCGATATGCGTAACCACGGCGAGTCACCCCACAGCATGACCATGGATTATCCCGTCATGGCAGCAGATATTGTGGAACTGCTGGACGATCTGGCGCTTCCCAAAGCGCATTTGCTGGGTCACTCAATGGGCGGCAAAGTGGCCATGCAAGTGGCACTGAACCAGCCGGACCGCGTTGCCAGCCTGATAGCTGCAGACATTGCACCGGTAACCTACCAACCCGACCGCCACGGCGGTGTACTGTCCGGGCTCAGCGCGCTGGCCGAAGCCAGACCAGCCAGTCGCCAGCTGGCCGATCAGCTATTGGCCCGGCACGTCAGAGAACCGGGTGTTCGCGCTTTTCTGCTAAAAAATCTGCGTCGGGCTGACGATGGGCATTTTGACCTATTGCTATACCTGAGTGGCATTCTCGCCAACTATCACGACACCCTGACCCTGGCTCCCACCGGAACACCCTTCACGGGACCCGTACTGTTCATCAAGGCAGCCGATTCCGCGTACATTCAGGAAAAACACAGGACTGAAATCCTGCGATTATTTCCCCACGCCCAGCTCAAGGTGGTGGATAATAGCGGCCACTGGTTGCACGCCGAAAAACCCGCCACCTTTAACAAAATCGTGATGGACTTTCTGGCAGAAGAAACCGGGAACTGACCCAACAGGCCAGCTGGACTGCCAGCCGACGGCCTATTGGCCGACCCACACTTGTAATTCACTCCCGGAAAAACCATGTTGAGCTACCGACACGGCTATCATGCCGGCAATTTTGCCGATGTGCTGAAACACATCATCCTGGTTGAGCTGCTCGACTATCTGACTCTCAAGGAAAAACCTTTTGACTATATCGACAGTCATGCCGGAGCTGGCTGGCATAAACTCAATTCCGAACAGGCCAATAAAACATCTGAATATACTGCAGGGATAGGCCGCCTGAACGCTGATGATTTTCCTGAGCTACAACAATATTTCTCTCTGCTCTACCCGGACAGAAAGACGACCGGCAAAGTACAAAAGTTGTCCCGCTACCCCGGTTCACCCGCTATTGCAAAACACTACCTGCGCCATCGGGACCGGGGCTGGTTATTCGAAATTCATCCGACAGACTATGCGGCACTGCATAAACTGATGGCCGGGGACACGCAAATGCGGACTTTTGGAGAGGACGGACTACAGGGAATGATGGGGCGGCTACCGCCCCCCTCGAAGCGCGGACTGGTGTTGATTGATCCCTCCTACGAAATCAAATCGGATTATCAACGGGTTACGGAACAGCTGATCAGGGCCTACCATAAATTCGCCACTGGCATTTATGCGCTCTGGTACCCGGTGGTAGACCGGGATCGCATCAACCGCCTGGAGCGCCAGCTGATCGGCGCCGGAATCAAGCGAATGCAACTTTTTGAGCTGGGCCTGCAATCCGATACCACAGAGCGGGGCATGACATCGGCAGGCATGATTGTTATCAACCCACCCTGGACACTGTTCGACAAGATGCAACCATTGCTGCCAAAACTGGCGGAAAAACTGGCGCCAGAAACCGGCGTTTATCGACTTGAAGTATTGGCTGGGGAGGACGCTGCGCCGCCACGACCGAGACAGCGTCGCAACACTAGATAGCCAATGATACCGGACATGATCGACCCGGCAAGGATGCCCAGACGCTCATCAAAAATCAGTTTGATATCGGTGCCCTCGAAAGCCAGAGAACTGATAAACAGACTCATGCTAAAACCAATGCCACAGAGTGCCGCAACGCCGTAAAGACCGCCCCAGCGCAATGCCCATCGGAACCGGGTGGAAAACCTGCGCCGCACCGAGACCGGAAAAACTGATACCGGCGTTGGCAAACGCAAATACCGGCAATACAAAGAAAGCCACCAGCGCCTGCAGGTCATGCTCCATTATTTTAAGCGGAAAACACCCGGATTGTCGGTGCGGAGGAGAAGGAACATGGCCATGATCACACCCCGCCAAGGGGGCGTGGACAGCGGATTTCAGCATGGCAAGCCACATAATCGTACCCACTGCGACATAGAGGCTTTTGGACTCGACGTTGTAGCAATTCAATAGCGCCAGTACCGGTAAACAACTGCAGACCAGCAACAATACCGCCCGCCGACTCGGGCCTGAAAAACCGGCTGATATCGGATTCGAGTTGGTTCTTCGTAACAGTCTTTTTGGCTTGCTCTTTTGGCCTGTAACCCTGTCAATCTGGACAGAGAAACAGCCCACTCACCGCGATGCCGGCATGGGTTGCTGGGACACATATATCAACTGGTCAGTATCAAAACCCAGTTCTCCAGCTCGTGCTTCAAACCGCTGAATCAGCTTTTCATCCACCGTAGGCGTGCGGGCCAGCAACCATAAATAGGAATGGTTGAAACCCGATACAAAAGCGTACTGATACTGTTCGTGATCGAGACCAAACACTGCGTAGGTACTGAAAAATGGCCCAAAAAATGAGACTTTAAGGTGACCGGTATGGTCATCCCCGACAAAATAGGCACGCCCTTCGGCAGATTTCCACTCCGCCTTCTGCTCGGAAAAACCCTGGTTGATGACGCGTATACCACCATCCTCACGCCAACTGTATTCTGCGGTCACCCGGCTTAAGCCTCGCTCAAACGAGTGGTCCAACCGTGCAATTTCGTACCAGGTGCCGAGATACGCATCGGCGTCAAAATTGCTGACCGGTTCCACGCCGTCGGGCGTGCCGAGGCACCCCGCCAGCATAAAGGGAAGAATCAGAAAACCAGTGAATCTGCGGAGTATTTTCATCACTTCCTAACCACCTGATATATAGCCACCGACTCAGTCATGGCACTCGTTGATCCAGACACCCACGTCCAGCACTGAAGACGCCACCCCGGAGAATGTACCGGAAACAGGTGGTACAGATTCTGGCAGCCGGGCCACAGCAACTGCGATGTGATCGGCACCGACCAGTTGACCAATGGTCGGATCAAACCCTACCCAACCAGCGCCCGGCACGTAGATTTCCGCCCAAGCGTGAGTGGCGCCGAAATTATCGATGGTCGGGGGGGCATGCAGGTAACCACTGACAAAACGGGCTGCGAGCCCAAGATAGCGGGCCGCTGTCATGAACAGTTGCGCAAAATCACGGCAGGAACCGGCTTTAAGGGCAATGGTTTGCTCGGCGGATTGCACCCCCGGCTCCTCCCGTATCCGGTATGCGAAGGTCTGATAAATATGAGAGCAAATTCGCTGCATCAGGGTATAGGTTTGAATGGCTTCTCCCGGTTGCCAGATGGCGCCAATCCAGTCAGCCAGCCACTTGTCTGACTCGAGGGGCGGGTCAGTCATATACGGCTGCAATAATACCCGGTCATCCTCTTCGTACAAAAACGGGTAATCCACCGCCTGCTGCTCCACCACAAAATCCAGCGGATCCTCATTGTATTGTTGAATAATGATGTCACTGAGAATCGACAGTTGACTGGCCGGGTGGCTGAAACTGGCTATCGCCACCGAATTTCCCTCGACATCGTGTCGCCAGCGCAGGGTGGGCTGAGGGGTAATCGTCAGCGTGGAGGATTCGATATGCAGTGTGTGCCCTTCTCTGGGCCGCAATCGCAAGTAGTGTGTACCAAGGATCACCGACCCGGAAAAGTTATAGTAGGTGTTGTGGGTAATTCTGAATCGACGCATGGGTCGTTATTTCCCGGGGTAAACCTTTTGCATAGACAGCTGTCCTCCCGGGCAACCTGTTTGTTTGATTCGGGGCCACCCTCACCAGCCTTCGCAACCTGTCCAACAAAGCCTGGAGTTCGGCTTTAGGCCCCGCCCAGGACTCCTCTCACAGCATGTGCCATCTGATTGACGAGAGCAACCTCCTTTTACTGCCCGAAAATACAGCAGAGGTCGAAAAACCCCGGCATATCCGGAGCCTTCAGAGGTCACTGGTAAACCACATCCCCGTACATCGGCGCCAACCGCTTGAGCAAATCATTACGAACCGCAATGGGTATACC
>DDNV01000026.1:0-6651 GCA_002341315.1 Cellvibrionales bacterium UBA2511 | reverse complement strand
TAATGGGTATACCCTCTTCCTGCATCGCGTAAATCAACAATTGCACCAAACGATCAAAATCAGCCTGTGTGATATTCAGCCCCCTGTGGGTAGCCTTCATGTCTTCTCCACCGTACTCGCAGGGGCCGTCGGCCACATCACAGAGGTGCTCGGTCAACCCCTCACGGAACAATGCGATATCGGTATCCTGGAAGTGCCTGACAATTTGTTCGTCCTTTGCCATCCGCTCCAGCAGGTTATCCACGACGGCTGCCAGGCCGGGCTCACCCCCCAGTCCCTCATAAACGGTAGCGGGCTGACTGGCACAGGCACTGAGCAGCGATAATAAATGGATGGCTGAAACAAGCGGCCACACCCGTCTTTTCAAAACGCAGGTCATAGGGCTCCCTCAATGGACAGATACCAGCCCTTTTGATCGTCAAATCCCGCAATGCTGCCAAGATCGGCATAGGCCAGCACCACAGAGAGGTTTTTATTAACAAACCAGCCGATAAAAAAATCCTGCCAATCGTCTTCACCAGCAAAATCGAGCTCATCGGGTTTTTCTCTATAATCCATGCCCACGGCCAGATTATCGGTTAACAGCACCGCGACGGAGGCTTCCTTCATATAGCGGTATCGATTGTTGCGCTCGCTACCGAACCCCAGCAACCCACCCTGATTGGCCTTGGTGGCACGCACTGTGCCGTTGACCAGCACGTTGCGCCCCCAGAGTGCATCAAAAAAAACCTTGGTAGCGGCGACGTAGTAATCAACACCGCTGTCGTCTCTGGCACCTACCGCAGAGGGCAATGAGAAGTCATCGACATCCTTGTACTGAACCCCCACGCTGATCTGAGGCATGGTGGTGTAAAGCAACTCGCCGGCAACCTTGTATTTAAGGCCGATAATATCCTGCTGAAGATCCCCGCCGAGGCTGTCCAGCTTGAGGCGCTGGCGGGCAAAGGACAGCTCCACCCGATTGTCATAACTCACGGATGCGCCGATCACCTTGAGCGTAAAATCATCCACAAACACACCGGTGGCCATCCCGGTAACCGCCCATTCATCACTGCTGCCATAGCCATTGATAACCGCCCATGGCACGACGCCACCGCCGGCACTGCCTTCAATGTTTGATGCGCCTCCGGTTGCCACTATGCGGCTGTCTGCATGAGCAAAACCACAGACCATGGTCAGGAATAAGGGAAGGAAAACGGTTCGAATGAAGGGGTCAACGCTGCTTTTTATCATTATTTCAAGTTAGCGGCGACACGCCACCCTGTTGATTGAATTCCACATACCAGTGGTAAAAATCTCTGGCTGCCAAGGGCCTAGAGTACACATAACCCTGCACCAAATCACACCCCTGCTGCCGAAGAACATCAATCGTCTGCCGCTCCTCAACACCTTCCGCTGTCACGCTGAAGCCCAGACTGTGGGTCAGGGCGATGCTGGTTTCAACAATCATCGCATCATGGGTGTTGGTCAGCATGTCCTTGATAAAACTGCGGTCTATTTTGACTTCATTCACCGGCAACATTTTCAGATAGGCCAGAGAAGAATGCCCGGTACCAAAGTCATCGATGGCAATGGATAAACCGAGATCCCGGAATTTCTGTAGCACACTCACCGCGGTCATCGGATCTCTCATCACAGCACCCTCGGTGACCTCAATAGCCAGCAGATCGGGAGCCAACCCCCTCGTCTCCAGCATCTCGGCAATCTGGCCCGGCAGGGACTCATTGACCAGATCATGAGCAGACAGGTTCACCGCCAGCTTTAATCCTACCAATCCTTCGTCCTGCCAGAGCACCAGTTGGTTCATAGCCTGGCGCAGGACCCATTGGCTGATCAGATCAATATTGCCCGTATGTTCTGCCAGCATAATAAACTCATCGGGGCGAATCGGGCCAAGCTCGGGGTGATCCCAACGAATGAGTGCTTCCGCGCCGCTACAGAAGTTGTTCTGAATATCGACTTTCGGC
The DNA here is from genome assembly GCA_002341315.1 of Cellvibrionales bacterium UBA2511. Classification (GTDB taxonomy): domain Bacteria; phylum Pseudomonadota; class Gammaproteobacteria; order Pseudomonadales; family Porticoccaceae; genus Porticoccus. The sequence continues at coordinate 4,684 of DDNV01000026.1, read as the reverse complement.
TGAAAAACCAGATGAAACTGCCCCTGCTCCAGCCCGCGCTCCAGCTGATTGATAATAGTCAGTTCACGCTGGTATTTTTCATCCTCTCCGGAGCGATAGGCGACAATTCGGGTATCGCTCAAACAGGCCTGCATCAGGGCAATTTCAATGCGCCGCAACAGAACACCAACCTTACCTCCATGTTCCGTCAGGGATAACATACCGGCACGGATTTTTATCGAAATATTGGAATCCTGAATACTGAAGGGTGCCTCCAGTTGATCAATGGCGTCGGAGAGTACCGTTTCAGTTATGCCATTGTTATACAGTAGCAGGAAGGCGTCGCCATCCAGTCTCGCCAGGAAATCCGGGGCCGGTGTTATTGCCTCCAGTCGCCGCGCAAACATCACCAGCAGGGAGTCTGCATTGGCAAAACCGATCATGTCATTGATATGTCGGAAGTGTTTGAGATCCAACAGCACCAACGTGCCCGACAGACTGTCACCGGCATCCTGGAGTGTGCGCTTGGCGGCAAAGCGGTTGGCAAGCCCGGTCAGGCTGTCATGGGTGGATTGATAGATGAGGTCCCGCTCGCGGGCCTCGATGTTATCGCGCATCACTGTCAGGGTATCTGCCAATACGGCGAGCTCCGCAGGAGCACCTTTAATTGGCGGGGGATTTTGACCCTGGCCAATCAAGCGGGCAAATTCCACAAGGGTATGGACCGGGCGGGTGAGACTGCCGGACAACCAGGCCGCCACCAGCAACGACAACGCCAGCGTGCCGGCGAAAATCGACAGCATGCTGTTGCGCAAATGTTCGTAATTTTGCTCCCACTTCAGGTTTGAAAGATGCAATACCACCCACTGGTCGGCAGACTTGTCATCCAGTTCCAGCGCATAAGACAGATAATGGGCCGGAAAACCTTCAGCCGCTTCCCGCGATAGCTCAGGTAGTCTGTTTAACTGCGAGAGAAGAGCGGATTGGGAACTTGCATCCAGGGTGGACTGGATCGCAAACCGGCCATCACTGTCCTTGTTAATAAAGCTGACTTCGACACCGGTAATGGCCTTGGCCTGCTGCGCCACCTGTCTATCCATCACAAAGCCCATGCCGACCCATGCGATCAGGGTTGGTGCTTTAACAGGCTGCATCACAAATTGATAACTGGCGTTGTCAAAGCTGAGAATTCTGGCCGCACCGCCATCATTCATGCTGTCAGTCAATTCCGACAGAGCGTCGATATCGGCTTTGTCCAAACCGGCAATACTGGAACTGATCAGCTTGCCGTCGGGAGACAGCAGTATCGCCGCATCGGCACCGATACGACTGCCATGATTCTCCAGTACGGACAAAATGGTGTCGCTCTCACCCGTGGCAATCGCACGCTTGAAACCAAAATCGGCGCTGAGCACTGACAGGGAGTTGTTCAGTTGCAGAGAACGATTGGCGAGCACCTCGCGAAAGACATTGATACCGACATCCAGCGTTCGCTGCTGCTGCAACATTTGCTGCCGGTGAGCGGCATCCAATACAAACACCGCGGTGGCCAGCTGTACCAGCATCAGCACCACTACAAATGCTACGACCAGCCGGATTCGGTAACTGTTGGGCATTTGCTTGCCAACCTTTGTCTAGAGTCCGCCAAAACCGGCCGGAGGTGCCGAGGGTTTTTGCTGGCGATCAATATCTACCTGATACTTGAGAACACGGTTTTCTGCAGGCAGTGTCAACGCCGTTTCGAGTAATTCACCGTTTTGCCAGGGATGCCAGATCCTGAGGCGGTAGTTGCCCGCAGGCAGACCCGTGAACGAGGCTTGACCTTCCGAGCCCGTTACCCTGGCATGGGGACTGTCGGAAACGTAAATAAAAGCCTGCATGTAATCGTGAATATTACAGCCCAGCGCGACTATTCCCGGCTTGTCGAACAATACCGGCTCCTGGGGTGTTCCCACATACAGCTTCAACTCAAAGGGTTTCGGTTCAGAAAACGAATAGACATGGTGGCGGGTGCGATCAAGGTTGGGAAAATTCACGCGCGCCCCCTTAGGCACCGTCAGCACAAAAGGAATAAACGTGCGATCCTGTTGACTCATCTCCTTCTGATCGCCACTGGATACTGGCGCATCAGCATTCAGAGGCAACAATTCCACAACCGCATCTTCCACCGCCAAGGCATCCTGCGCAACTATCGACAACTTCAAGTCGATGGCACTGGCAAAACAGGGCATCATCACCAGAGTGAACAGTACCCACCCGGCGCTCTTTGGCATCGCTTTTTTCTTTTTCTGCGAGCTGTTTTTTTGCAATTAAATGTACTCCGATACGGGTAGGCAGGCACAAACCAGATTCCGGTCCCCGTAGACATTATCAATTCTGCCTACCGGCGACCAGTATTTACTTTCCCTGAGCACAGCCAGCGGATAGGCCGCCTGTTCACGAGAGTAACTTTTGACCCACCGTTCGACAACCAGCTCATCCGCGGTATGAGGCGCACCGCACAACGGGTTGTCATCCACAGGGTATTCGCCGCGCTCCACTGCGGCGATCTCCTCACGAATCTGCAACAGGGCATCACAGAGCCGGTCAAGCTCTTCCCTGGATTCACTCTCCGTTGGCTCAATCATCAGGGTACCCGGCACCGGGAAGGACATGGTCGGGGCATGAAAGCCGTAGTCAATCAATCGCTTGGCGACATCATCAACGGTAATCCCGGATGTTTCCTTGATACCCCTTAAATCGATAATGCATTCGTGAGCTACCCTACCATTACCGCCGGTATAGAGGATCGGGTAACCGTCTTGCAGGCGCCCGGCCACATAGTTGGCATTGAGGATCGCCACCTCCGTGGCCTGTTTCAAACCCGCGGCGCCCATCATTTTGATATACATCCAGGTAATCGGCAGGATACTGGCACTCCCCCAGGGCGCAGAGGATACAGCACCCACTTCCGGACGGTGCTCAAAAGCATCATGGCCCGGCAGAAATGCTGCGAGGTGTTGCTTGACCGCCACCGGGCCCACACCGGGTCCACCACCACCGTGGGGAATGCAGAACGTTTTATGCAAATTCAGGTGTGACACATCCCCCCCGAACTGACCGGGCTGGCACAGCCCGACCATGGCATTGAGATTGGCGCCGTCGATATAGACCTGCCCACCATGCTGGTGAACAATCCCGCAGATATCGGTGATCCCCTCCTCGAACACCCCGTGGGTCGAGGGGTACGTCACCATAATAGCCGCCAGCTGATCGCTGTATTGGGCGGCCTTGTCCCGCAACTCGTCCAGATCCACATTGCCCCGCTCGTCACAACCCACCACGACCACGCGCATACCACACATCTGGGCAGAGGCCGGATTGGTACCGTGGGCGGAGCTTGGAATCAGACAGATATTGCGATGATCGTCGCCCCGGCTACGGTGATAAGCGCGAATCGCCAGTAACCCGGCGTACTCACCCTGCGAACCGGCATTGGGCTGAAGTGACACGGCATCATAGCCGGTGGCAGCACAGAGCATGGCCTCCACTTCGCCAATCATTTTACGATAGCCAGCAGTCTGATCCGCCGGTGCGAAGGGGTGGATCCCGGCAAACTCCGGCCAGCTGACCGGAATCATCTCGGCGGTAGCATTCAACTTCATGGTACAGGAGCCCAATGGAATCATCGCCCGGTCGAGCGCAATATCCTTGTCGGCCAGCTTGCGCAGATAACGGAGCATTTCCGTTTCCGAGTGGTAGCGATTGAAAACCGGGTGGGTCAGAACCGGCTCCGTTCGCAGCAACCCCTCCGGCAAGCCGCTGTCTGCAGTCGACTCCAGATCAACCACCGTTAGCTCACTGTGGGCATCAAACAACTGCCAGAGGGTCTCCACGTCGGTCGCCTTGGTGGTCTCGTCCAGAGAGATACCCAGGTGTTGCTGATCGATCACCCGCAGGTTGATTCCCCGTGCCTGCGCTTTGCGATGAATCTCAGCGGTCTCTGACCCACTGGCAATCGTGAGCGTGTCAAAAAAGTGGTGATTGATAATGGTGAAACCCAACCGGGTCAGGCCGGCTGCCAGAATCGACGTCAGGCAATGAACCCGTTCCGCGATACGCCGCAAACCTTCCGGGCCGTGGTAAACCGCATACATGCTGGCCATCACGGCCAACAGTACCTGAGCAGTACATATATTACTGGTAGCTTTCTCACGGCGAATATGCTGCTCGCGGGTTTGCAGGGCCAGGCGAAAGGCCGGTTTGCCACGACTGTCCACTGACACGCCAACCAAACGGCCCGGCAGAGAGCGTTTGAAGGTGTCACGGGTTGCCATGTACGCGGCATGGGGACCACCAAAGCCGAGCGGCACACCGAAGCGCTGGGTGGAACCAATCGCCACATCGGCACCCAACCGGGCCGGACTTTGCAACAGCATCAAGCTGAGGATATCTGCCGCCATCACCACTAGCGCCCTGTTTTGGTGAGCGGTTTCAATCACACCGGAAAAATCCTCAACACTGCCATCAGCACCGGGATATTGCAGCAGCATGCCAAAACATTCCTGGTTGGCAATCTCCTGTGGATTGCCAACCACCACATCAATATCCAGGGGTTCTGCGCGCGTGCGCACCACCTCAATCGTCTGTGGCAGGCACTGACGATCCACAAAAAATACCCGACTTTTTGACTTGGCCATGCGCTGACACAGGGTCATCGCCTCAG
>DDNV01000021.1:13350-13534 GCA_002341315.1 Cellvibrionales bacterium UBA2511 | reverse complement strand
ACGCAGTAGCCATGAATGGTGCCAGCCTCAAGAGTAGCGGGCATCTGAGGGGGAGGTGTGACAGACAACAGGGCTTCAGCGTTGATGTTGCCGCTAGTGTCACCCTTGTGTGGTGCATAGAAACCCGGATGAATGCCGCCAGCTGCCAGCCAGTAGCGCAACTCGTAGTTGTGCGTGGAGACCG
>DDNV01000021.1:10478-13197 GCA_002341315.1 Cellvibrionales bacterium UBA2511 | reverse complement strand
TCGTAGTTGTGCGTGGAGACCGGGAAAACCATACCCATTTTAAAGGGCGTGCCCTGCGCCCGCATTTGGTCGACGACAGGCTTCAGGTAATCGGCTTTGATCGGATGAACCGGTTTACCGGCAGCCATCGGCACGTGAGCTTTCATTTTTTCCCAGACAGCATTGGAAACGGTAATACCGTTTCCGTTGAGGTCCATACTGAACGGTGTAACGATGTGAGCCTTGGTGCCAAAACCAATGGTGGCCGCCAGGGGCTGACCGGCGAGCATGTGGGCGCCATCGAGTTTGCCGTCGATCACTCCATCCAATAGCACTTTCCAGTTAGCCTGTGCCTCGATGGTGACGTAAAGCCCCTCATCCTCGAAATAACCGTTTTCGTAGGCGATGGCGATAGGTGCCATGTCCGTGAGCTTGATAAAGCCAAACTTGAGCTCGTCCTTTTCAGGTGGTCCCAGTTCAGCGTGTGCCCAGCTGGCCATGACCAAAAAGGACAGAGTCAACAGGATCCACTGTGAAACTTTCAATCTTTTCTGTACCGGGGAGTTTGGAAGATTGCTGTTCATTTAACGGGTACCTCAACTGTGAATGTCACTTGCATAAAAAAAGCCCACCTGCAGGTTTTATGTGCAGGGGGCTTCATTGCCCTTAATACCATTGGACAGGTATCAACCGGTGCGTTATTAATGTCTTATCAATAAGGTATACAAGATGTATGCCAAATGAGAATTTTGGCAAAAACAGGGTGTTAGGGTGAGAGGTAGGGGAGCAGCCGGGCTGGTCGGCACAATTATGGGGCGCTCTTCAGTCAGACTGCACCAAGAGATGACTTTGGGATCTAGTTATCGCGATTTTTTTGCAGCGCCTGGGGGGATACCATCAGATCGCTACCCAATTTAATCTGATCGTTAAACCAATAGGGCTCAGCATGGGACCCTTCACTCTTGTGGTCCTGATCCGGTGTGGGGTAACCCAGCAACCGGGCAGCTTCGCGGTACAGATCCGTCCGGAAACACTGTTGCGTGATAGACACTATTTTGTCGCGATCGAAAACCTTGCCCAGCAGCGGTTCACAGTGATGCAGAAGAAATTCTGCCTGGGAACGCCATGGAAAGCCGGCATTATAACTGGCAAATACGTGGAAATTTGGGTGGTGCTCAGCCGCACAGCCGCGGTCATAGACCAGATTGCCGGTCAGTGATGGTCGCAAATAGTTGGTGGGCAGATCCAGGTAGTCCCGGCGAGTCAGCATTTGCACAGTGGCTTCACGGTTGCCCATGTCGGCCAGCCACTGACAGGCCTCCATCAATGCCAACCGCAACCGGAGGTGGGTGGCGGGATGGCGGGTATGCCATTCCTCCATAACACCCAATACCTTTTCCGGTGCATTGTTCCAGACGTGGAACCCCGTGGTAGCCAGTACACCGACACCATATTCCACCGCAATACTGTTCCAGGGTTCACCGGCACAGAAACCGTCAATTACACCCTGAGCCAGGCTATCCACCATCTGTTCCGGTGGCAGTACGATAACCCTGACATCCCGATCCGGATCAATGCCACCCGCCTCGAGGCACATACGAAGCAATTGTGTGTGTGTGGAGAAAGAGTGAACAGTAGCGAGGGTGATTGTCTGGTTGCTGGGCTGTTTATCCAGTACTTTTTTGAGCGCCCGGGCACTTGCCAGGGGTTGATTGGCCTGCAGGGGCGTATCCGACTGGTTGAGCATTTTCTCCCACAGCGGGCGGGACAGGGTAATCCCGTTACCGTTGAGCGATAACACCAGCCCGGTGACAATCGGCGCGCGTATCCCCGCGGCCCCCAGTGTTGTCACCAGCGGCATGGGTGCCAGCATCTGGCAGGCGTCGAAATTACCCGCGATCAGTTTATCGCGGATATTGGCCCATGAGACTTCTCTGCAAAGTGTCACATCCAGGCCGTATTTGGCAAAAAGCCCCAGCTCCTGGGCGATGATCAACGGCGCGCTGTCACTCAGTCGCATATAGCCGATATTAAGATTCTGCCGCTCGCCGGTTGGTAATTTATGGGTAGTTGTCTGCATGATTATCTCGCGCTGCCACTGGGCTTTCCCAGAATATTAATCACTGACCGAGCCGCCTCGGGCAAACTCTGGTTGGTGTCCATCGAGAGTGTCCGCAAGGTTTTATGTGCCTTGTCCTCGCTGATGCCGCGTTGATCCATCAAAAGTTGCTTCGCCTCTTCTATCACAGACTGGCTGGCAAGCTTGGTGCGTGCGTCATCCAGGGCCCTGCGCAGCGACTGGTAGGACTTGAACTGGGCAATGGCCAGATCAATAACCGGTTTGACGCGGTCCGGGTTCAGTTCATCCATCAGGTAGGCGGTCACCCCGGCGTCCACGGCCTGTTCGATAAAAGCGGGATCTTCTTCATGGGAAAACATGACCACCGGTCGTGGGTTGTGGTGGTTGACCACCGAGAGACTCTCCAGCACATCGCGACCGGGCGACTGAATATCGATTAATACCAGGTCTGGTTGATGCTGTTCAATCTGGAACAGCAATCCGGTCGCCGATGGCAACCGCGAAATGACTTCAAAACCCGAATCACGGAGTTTTTCTTCGACACTGGCGGATCGTTCGACATGATCATCGACCAGCATGATGCGGATGGGGTCCCTGGCTGAAGGTGGTGTCATGGTGCTCTATTTGAAGTAATTCGTTGGAAGGATAGATTTAAAAGTG
>DDNV01000021.1:0-10420 GCA_002341315.1 Cellvibrionales bacterium UBA2511 | reverse complement strand
TGAAGGATAGATTTAAAAGTGCGAAAAAAAACAGTGGCAGGAGAATCATAGCCCGCCACTGATAGAGATGCCACGGTTCTGATCCGGGATCAGAACTTCACATTGACTGAAAACCAGATCTTGTCAGTGTCCTGAGAGAACTCATCGGCGTCATATTTGGCGTACTTCAGCTCGACGCCGACGTATTTGTTGATCGGGTAGCTTGCTACGGCATTATATTCCTCGCCATAGTCGGCGCTGCCCTCGTCGGCGGAATAATCGTGGTAGAAAAAGGCCAGATTGGTTTTGCCAATGCTGCCGGTCATTTTGAAGTAAATGTCCTCGATACCATCGGCGGGTGTGACCAGAAACTGATCTGCCCATCCCTGAAACTTGTGCAGGGTGGCGAGAGGCGTGCCGAACGCTTTCATCCCGTCATCACTGCCCAGTAATTCATAACCGATGCCGACTCCGACACCTTTGATTTTTGTACCGATTTCGGCCATGTAGTAGTCGGCGTCGTAATCAATTGGCCCATCGGCATAATCGGTCTGGCTGGCGGCGCTGGCTGCCAGGGTGACAGGGCCTACGGCACCACTGTACTCAATACCATAGGTCTGCGATGAATTGGCCGCTGCATTGTCGAAATCCAGCAGATAGGCAAAGGCGGCGAGCTTGTGACCTTCAATTGGCGAAAATGACAGGTAGAGCGCATGAGAGTCAGAGTCGTAGCGACGCGGTTGTGCGCCACCCGTATCGGGTCCGAAAATCCGGTTTACATCCCAGATATAGCTGTAATCCAGTGTGACTGGCCCGATGGGCAATTGCACCCGTACTGAGTCATAGGTCTGTTCGTTCTGCCGCCAGCCCACACCGCCGACAAACCGCTGGCCGGAATGGAGAATGCGCTGGCGACCGGCTGTACCGGTAAAGCCATCCTGTTGATACTTGAGATAGACCTGATTGATATCGGTACCATCCGGGTCGGCAACGATGGGGTATTCACCGACTTTCCCGTTGGAGGGTGTCGCGTAGTTTTCACCGCCAATATGGCTTACGTCATCGACTTCCAGTAAGCCTGAAAAGCCTTGATAGCTGGCCGAAGTCCAGGTTATGCGGGACTTGAGTGTGGATGCATTGGCATTCTTCTCGGCATTTTCATCATCCACATGCTCAAATCGATAACGAAAAGTAAAACTGGTATCACTCTTGGTGAATATTTCTGAAAAACTGGCGGCCTCTTCGGCACTCACCATCAGAAAAGGGTGGAGGCCAAACAGTAATGCAAAAGCTGAAAGTCGAAAAGATCTCGGTTTCATATGAAATTCCTCGAGTTTGTTTTCCCCAAAACAAAAATAAAAAAGCCCGTACGCAGGATGGTGCGCACGGGCTTCATTACCCAGTAGGATGTAGTGTCAAAAAGTTATAAGCATAACCCGTGCCATAATCGAATAATCGCTGTTTCAGTTGTTATGGGTGGTCTGTAGGGCGTCGGGCGGGGCGTTTTTGTTTGAATTTGGTGCGATAAAGCAGCGAGTGCGGAGTAATTTGGGGCAAGAATTGGCCTCTGCTCATTGGCGTTTGCCTGATAGCAACAGCGGAGAATTTGGCGGGATGAAACATGTACCCATGTATGCCATGGGTGAGGCATGGCCGAGTTAACAATGATGGGCAATAAAACAACCCCGGCTATCGGATAACCGGGGTTGTCGGGCACTGGCAATCCTATTTATCGGTTTTGTTGCAATGCAGGCGACGTTTTTCCTTCCATTCTGCTTTCATTCGCTGTTTTGCCTCCATGGCCTCGGTTTTGCTTACCAAGCCGTTGCCATCCGCGTCCATCGCGTTGAAGTGGGCCATGCGTTTTTCCATTTTTTTCCGGAGGCCCGCTTCATACTCTACTCTTGATATATTGCCGTCCTGGTCAGTATCCATATTTTGAAACATGGAGCCGGAATAATTTTTTCTATCGCCGGACTGGTCGGGCTTTGTGGTTGGTTCGGCAAAACTGGATGTGGCGAAAGCAATGCCCGCCAGTAACAGTAGTAGTCGCATGGTATTTCCTCATTGGTGATTAAAGACGTGATCCTTTTAACGCCAGAATGGGGATTCGGTTGACCTGCGACTGTATAAATTTTGAAAAAGGGTTTCGTCGATACAACGGTATGCTCACCGGGAAGTATTCTTTGCATCCTGCCGGTCGAGAATATGCTCAACCTCGTCCATCAATCGGGTCATTCGTTGAATCATGGGGCGATACGCGACTGGATCAGTCAGATCTACCCCCGAGTCTCTGAGTAACTTGTAGGGGTAGTCAGACCCACCTGCCTGGAGGATGTCGAGGTACTGTTTCTGTGCTTCTTCGCCACCGGTTGTAATGCGATCTACCAGGTTGTAGGCGGCAACCATGGAGGTCGCATACTGGTATACCGAAAAGTTGCGGTAGAAGTGTGGAATGGAGGCCCACTCCGCGGTATAGGGTTCATCAACTTGCATGATACCCATGCTGTGGCCTGCATGACGTTTCTGAATAGTCCCATACAACGTATTCAATTTATCGCCCGACAGATTGCCGCCGCTCTCAACCTGCTCATGGATAGCCAGTTCGAATTCCGCGAACTGGGCCTGTCGAAAAAAAGCACTTCGCAAAAGATTCAGTTCGCGAACCAGATAAAACAATTGTTCTTCGTCGCTCGATGCATTGTCGCGCAGATAATCAAAAAGCAGTAATTCATTAACTGTCGATGGGATTTCTGAAATAAAACCGGAATAAGCGGATTTGCTGAAGGGTTGATGAGTGTTGGCCATCTGGGAGTGTATGGCGTGCCCCCATTCGTGCGCATAAGTGTTGACAGAGTCAAAGGTACCCTCAAAATTCAACATCAGGAAAGGGTGGACATCATAGGCGGCACCCATCACATAAGCTCCCTTGCGCTTGTCTGGTGCGGGATAGGCATGTAGCCAGTGTTGTGTCAGCGCCTTCCTGAACGCTTCACCATAATTCCTGCCCAGGGGCGTGAGCGCGGCCTGTGTCAGGGTGGCGGCCTCCTCCAGTGTAAATTCTCGGGGCAGAGTGGCCACGGGTGTGTATAGGTCGTAGTAACGGGATTCCCCGAGGTCGAGTATTTGTTGACGCAGCCCAAGCAGGCGATGGAGGGATGTGAGGTGCTCATTGGCGGTCGACAACAGTGTCCGGTAAACCGCTTCAGGAACGTTGTCTTGCGACAGGGCGCGATCCAGCGACGAGTCGAAACCCCGCACCCGGGCTATCATTGCCTCTTTTTTTACCTGTCCCTCCAGGGTGATGGCAAGGCTCTGACGAAAATGCTGGTAGGTTCCCCAGAAGCTCTCAAATACCCGTTTTCTGTCGTTGCGGTTTGCCGATGCCCGGTGGACCTCATAGGCCATCGGGTCGAGAGTAACTGTTGTACCATTCGACAGGGTGATTTCCGGCCAGGGAATGTCGTTGCTGACCAGCACACTGTAGGTGCTAGAGGTGGATTGCAGCGCGTCTGAGGCCGCTCTGAGGATGTGTTCCCCCTCTTCACTGAGAACATGTTCAGATTGACGCAGGGTATTGCGGATAAAAAAGTCGTGCTCTTCAAGCCGCGTGCTTTCATTGAGGTAGTGGTTAAGGGTTGTTTCTCCGATATGGCTGAGTTCCTGCTTTACAAAGTGTGTGGCTTCTGTGAACTCGAGAAGCAACTCCTGGGCAACCGTTGCCCGTTCCTGATACTGGCTATTGCCCTGGTTGGTGTCTTTGTTAAGAAAGCCATAAACGTAGAGCCTGAGCAGAGCTTTGTAGGTGTCGTTAACCCGGTTCAGGCAGTCTGCCAACACGCTTGCGCTGTTATCGAGAATACCTTCGCACTCACCAATGGTGCTGATTTGTGCGCTGGCATTATCCCGTGCGTCATCCCAGCTGGCGATATCCGGATACAGGTCAGAGAGATCCCAGACAGAAGCAGTGGGTTCCGGCTGGGATAGCGGCAGGGGTTCATCGGTTGATTCAGCCGGTGTCTGGATTGCAATCGCGAGCAGACAAAGACCGAGGTATCGTTTCATGATTGTGAATCCGGAAAAATTTTATCGACTTTGCATTCGAGGGAACCGTTCGCCAACCGTGTGGTGACACTGTCGCCGATTTGTACAGTTGCGACGCCCCGCAATATGTTGTGTTGTTGGTCTGTAACAATAGCATACCCGCGTTCCAGCGTTTTCAGCGGGCTCACGGCGTTGAGCAGTTGTAACGCGTTGTGCCACCGGATTTTCTTTTGCTCGAGCAGGGTGTCGATGGCGCGTTCCAGCCGCTGAGTCAGCAAATTCAGGCTGTCGCTCAAATAGTCGATTCGATAACCGGGACCCGCTTGCTCCAGGCGTGCACGCAAATGCTGTAAATGCATATCCAGCTGTTGATGTTGTCCCCAGGTGGTTCGGACCAGTCGCGCCTGCAGGGCCTGTAGCTGTTGTTCCTGCTGCTTGAGGCGTTCTCCGGGATCCCGCAATTGACGAGTCAGACTGTCCAGGCGTTGCGACGTAGATTGCAGCCGCCGCGAAATGGTTTCGCAAAGTAACTTTTCATAACCGCGCAATTGGTCGAGCAGTTTGTTGCCGTCGGGACTCAATACTTCGGCAGCAGCGGAGGGGGTTGGCGCACGGTAGTCAGCAACGAAGTCGCTGATCGTGAAATCAATCTCATGACCCACCGCGCTCACAATCGGGATCCGGCTGCGGTAGATCGCTCTGGCAACGATCTCTTCGTTAAAAGGCCAGAGATCCTCGATGGAACCACCGCCACGGCCGACAATCAGTACATCACAATAATTATCGTCATTGGCCAGCTCAATGGCCGCTGCGATCTGTGCGGCAGCGGCTTTTCCCTGAACCAGCGCAGGGTAAACCCTTACTGCGATGGCCGGAAAGCGCCGTTTCAGCACCGAGAGAATATCCTTAAGCGCCGCGCCGGTGGGGGATGTGATAATGCCCAGCCGCTGCGGCTGAGTTGGCAGTGGCTGTTTGTGAAAGTCGTTAAAGAGTCCTTCGGCATGCAGGCGCTGCTTCAGTGCATCAAATTGACGTTGCAATGCCCCGAACCCGGCTTCTTCGAGGTGCTCAACAATCAATTGGAAGTCACCCCGGCCTTCATACAGGCTGACCCTGCAGCGTGCCAGCACATGGTTGCCATGCTCGGGGCTGAAACGGACATGGGCATTTCGATTGGCAAACATCGCACAGCGAACCTGGGCCTGTTCATCCTTGAGCGTGAAATACCAGTGTCCGGAGCCGGGACGGGAGAAATTTGATACTTCACCCTCGACCCAGACCAGAGGAAAATGGGTTTCAAGCAACTGTCTGGCGCGACGGTTCAGTTGGGTAACGGTCAAAGTGGTTGGAATGTCAGGCATAGCGCATTGTCCATCACCGGCGAATCGAGTCAATTTAAATAATAGTTCCCGGCTTTAGCCGATGGTTACCAGACCTAACTGAAAAAAGTATTTTTTAGCCGATCATGCCTTTATAATAGCGCGCTTACTTTTATTCTTGAGCTATGGCACGGTAACGATCCGCTGTCTGATGCACAAGCGCTGAAATCCACTCCCCTGACGAGGTAAGCCATCCTGATGTTGCGAATCGCAGAAGAAGCTCTCACCTTCGATGACGTACTGCTGGTACCCGGTTATTCCGACATTACCGCAAAAGATGTTTCTCTTAAAAGCCGCCTGACGCGGAACATTGGACTGAATATCCCGCTCGTCTCTGCCGCGATGGATACCGTTACCGAGGCGCGACTCTCCATCGCGCTCGCCCAGGAAGGTGGTATCGGTATTATTCACAAAAGCATGTCCATTGAAAAACAGGCCCTGGAAGTGCGCGCCGTCAAGAAGTTCGAAAGCGGTGTGGTCAAAGACCCGATAACCATAGATGCTTCTGCCCCCGTCAGTGCCTTGCTGTCCCTGACCCGTGAACACAATATCTCCGGTGTGCCCGTGCTGGATAACGGGGAGCTGGTGGGTATTGTCACCCGCCGCGACGTTCGCTTTGAACCCAGTCTGGATTTGCCGGTATCGGCGATCATGACGCCCAAGGACCGATTGGTAACCGTGCGGGAAGGGGCCAACGCAGACGAGATCAAGGCGCTGTTGCACCGGCACCGCATTGAAAAAGTACTGGTCGTAAACGCCGATTTCGAGCTGCGCGGACTGATTACCGTCAAGGACATCGACAAGGCCGAAAAATACCCCAATGCCTGTAAGGATGATCAGGGCAGGTTGCGGGTAGGGGCCTCCGTGGGCACCAGTGCCGATACCGATGAACGTATCATTGCCCTGGTTCGGGAGGGCGTGGATGTGCTGGTGGTCGATACTGCCCACGGTCACTCTCGCAATGTGCTCAACCGGGTGCGTCAGATCAAGGCCCAGTTCCCTGAGGTCGATGTGATCGGTGGCAATATTGCCACGGCGGAGGCTGCTTTGGCGCTGGCCAAAGCCGGTGCAGACGGTATCAAGGTGGGTATTGGCCCAGGCTCGATTTGCACCACGCGTATTGTAACCGGCATCGGCGTGCCACAAATTTCTGCCGTCGCCAATGTGGTTGAAGCACTGGCAAGTTATCAGATACCGGTTATTGCCGACGGGGGTATCCGTTTTTCAGGCGATATCGCCAAAGCGCTGGTCGCCGGGGCCCACGCAGTCATGATGGGCTCGATGTTTGCCGGTACAGAAGAAGCGCCTGGTGAGATAGAGCTGTATCAGGGGCGAACCTACAAATCCTATCGTGGCATGGGATCCATGGGGGCAATGTCCCAGACCAGCGGTTCCAGCGACCGTTATTTTCAGGACGCAAGTCAGGGTACTGAAAAACTGGTACCCGAGGGCATTGAAGGCCGCGTTCCCTACAAAGGCCCGTTATCGGCGATCATTCACCAGTTGATGGGCGGCGTGCGTTCAGCCATGGGTTACACCGGCAGTGTTGATATTGAAACCCTGCGCAGCAAGCCCAGTTTTGTCAGGGTGACCTCTGCGGGTATGAGTGAAAGTCACGTACACGATGTATCGATCACCAAGGAAGCTCCAAATTACCGGCGTGAATAGCCCGGGTTTCCGGTGTGTTGAAAACGACCCGACAGGGCTGCCTAGAGCAGCCCTTTTAGATTGGTAACTGACTATGACAGATATTCATTCTCACAAAATCCTGATACTGGATTTCGGCTCCCAATATACGCAGTTGATCGCCCGCCGTGTACGCGAAGTCGGGGTCTACTCGGAAATCCGCGCCTGGGATATGGATGACGCGGAGATCATTGCCTTCGATCCCAAAGGCATCATCCTGGCGGGGGGGCCGGAGTCGGTTACCGCCGGAGAATCGCCCCGGGCTCCCCAGCTGGTTTTCGAGCTGGGTATCCCGGTTCTGGGTATCTGTTATGGCATGCAGACCATGGCTGCCCAGCTCGGTGGCGCCGTGGAAGGCTCCTCCATTCAGGAATTTGGCTATGCCCAGATCAAGACCCACGGCAACAGTCGCCTGTTCCAGGGTGTGGCTGACCATGTGGATCATGACGGGGGCACACTGCTCGATGTCTGGATGAGCCATGGCGATAAAGTGATTGCCCTGCCTACTGGTTTCGAGCTTATGGCATCGACGGGTTCCTGCGCCATTGCCGGCATGTGTTGTCCCGAAAAAGACTTTTATGGTGTCCAGTTTCACCCGGAGGTGACACACACCCTGCAGGGCATGCGGATGTTTGAACACTTCGTGCTTGATATCTGTGGCTGCGAGGCGCTCTGGACACCCGCCCAGATTATTGACGACAGCATTGCCAGAGTGCGTGCCCAGGTCGGCAGTGACAAGGTGTTGCTGGGGCTTTCAGGTGGCGTCGATTCATCCGTGGTCGCAGCGTTGTTGCACAAGGCCATCGGCGACCAGCTCACCTGTGTTTTTGTCGACAACGGCCTGCTGCGCAAGCACGAAGGCGATCAGGTCATGGACATGTTCGCCAAAAACATGGGTGTGAAAGTCATCCGTGTGGACGCAGAAGAACAGTTTTTGAGCAAATTGGTGGGGGAGGCTGACCCGGAGAAAAAGCGCAAAATCATTGGCAACACGTTCATTGATGTTTTCGATGTGGAGGCCACCACCCTCAAAGACGTCAACTGGCTGGCCCAGGGCACTATCTACCCCGATGTCATCGAATCGGCGGCGGCCAAGACCGGCAAAGCCCATGTGATCAAATCCCACCACAATGTCGGCGGCCTGCCCGAGACCATGAAAATGGCGCTGGTAGAACCCCTGCGGGAACTGTTCAAGGACGAAGTCCGCAAGATCGGGCTGGAACTGGGCCTGCCCTACGACATGGTGTATCGACACCCATTCCCGGGGCCGGGGTTGGGTGTGAGAATTCTCGGGGAAGTAAAAAAAGAATATGCCGACATTCTTCGCGAAGCCGATGCCATTTTTATCGAAGAACTCCACAAAGCCGACTGGTACCACAAAACCAGCCAGGCGTTCGCCGTGTTTTTGCCGGTCAAGTCCGTGGGTGTGGTGGGCGATCAACGTCGCTATGAATGGGTGATTGCCCTGCGTGCGGTGGAAACCATCGACTTCATGACGGCCCGTTGGGCGCATTTACCCTATCAACTCCTGGAACAGGTATCCAATAGAATTATTAATGAAATCAGTGGAGTATCTAGGGTTGTTTATGATGTTTCGAGCAAGCCGCCAGCCACGATTGAGTGGGAGTAGGCCCGCAGTGCAAAGCGATGACCGCCAGCCTTGGTCAGGTCGCCGCCGGCTAAGCTGAGACTCAGGATGACCTTACAAGGATGAGAACATGTTGCCATTGGCAGCTGGCAAGGAGGTCAGCTCGGGTATCGGCGCGCCGCCGCTCGGAGTGCATCCTCCTTTATCGACTCGTTGAGGAATAATTCAGCTATAGTTGAAATTTAATAGAGGAGTCTTACGTGTCAAAATTTTTCCCCCAGCATTTTGCAGCATTTACAATTGCCATTTTGTTGATGACAACATTTTCGTTCAGTGCGTTTGCAGAAAATCTGCAATGTTATAAAAAGATCGAAGGGGTTTCACTTGATCAAAGCGTTGGCGACATTACAAATAAGTTGCAGCAATTGGGACTGCAAGACATTACCTGCAAACAAAGATCAAAGATGCCTTGTGCCGCCAGAAAAGAACAAATGCTGACTTATGCCACGAACGATCAAGGTTCTCTGCATAAGGTCGGTGATAAACTGGCGAGACTGACATTTGATAATACGGGAAAGCCAAGAAGCTTTGCGTATGAATATTATACTGACGGCCCTTCGACGCTCCAGGCACATGATGAAAACAGAAGCTGGGAAGGCTGGACATATAAAGACACGATCGAATCGCGCATCAATCAATATTGCACTGGCTCCACACCAGAGGGCGTCAGAGTTGGTTGTAAATACGGCAGCGCACTTACCATTAATGTTATATACGGCGAACCACGCGATAAAGATTGCTCGTATAAGTTCAACGTCATGTTCAGTGCTGTGAGAGGAAAGCCGGAAGCCCCGACAAATCATAAAATTATCGAGACGATAACGCTCAATAAATAAGGATTATTTTGAGGCATTATCTTAAAGATTTTTATGTACGTTCTTACTGCTAAGCCCGTTTACAGTTGCCTATGCGGGTGTTCTGAGTGAGCAGGATGCGGAGACTGGCTTGGTGCCAGAACCGATCTGTTCTCGTTAGCAGAGGCAATAAAGGAAAAGGATTTGGATTCATTTTTTTAATTTCGATCGGTGCTGACAGGCAATACTCGTCCTGTCTAACAACAGCAGGAGAAACGTTTAAAAGCCCAGCATCTTCGCTGGGCTTTTCTTTTCCTGACCTCGCAATAAGCTGACATGCGCAGGTAAGGAATATTTACCCTTCCTGTTACCAGTACTCTCATATTGATTTTGAAAAAGTGTTTCCAAGTCAATTGACTGTACTATTACAGTCTGCTAGGCTGCATTTAAGCACTGTAAAGATACAGTATGCGTGCTGCTTAGGAGGTAATCATGATCGCTCAAGCCGAACAACTGCTGCAACGGGGTTCCAGTGTCACCAGTTCACTGCTGCCAGCGATTTTCAATATCTTCAGCCAATGGCGTCTGACCGGTGCCCAGCAGATGACACTGTTGGGACTCAGTAATGAGAAGACCCTTTATAACTGGAAGAGCCAACCCGAGAAGGCCAAGCTGACACGAGACCTGTTGGAACGGACCAGCTATATTTTGGGGATCTACAAGTCCCTGCAAATCCTGTTGCCCGACCAGGCGCTGGCCGACAAGTGGTTGGCCACTCCTAACGACAATCCGCTGTTCAATGGCACCGCACCGCTGGACCGGTTACTGGCGGGCCATGTGGTCGATCTGGCGGTGGTCAGAAATTTCCTTGATGCGGAGCGGGGTGGCTG
>DDNV01000025.1:5460-6094 GCA_002341315.1 Cellvibrionales bacterium UBA2511 | reverse complement strand
CACCGATACGGGTGGGGTTAACGCCCACATGGGTCAACGTCACATCGGAGCCAGGCGCGATTGCCGCCGCCACCATGAAAAAAGTCGCAGATGAGATATCTGCCGGCACGTCAATGTTCGTGGCATACAATTTTCCGCCGCCGTCGAGCTCCGCGACCGCACCCTCTCGCCGAACCGGATAACCGAAACCGGTCAGCATCCGTTCGGTGTGATCACGTGTCGGTGCCGGCTCCGTGGTTCGAGTAGTCCCGTTGGCATAGAGGCCGGCCAGTAACACCGAAGATTTCACCTGGGCACTGGCCATCGGCAGGCAATAGTCGATTGCTTTGAGCGCCTGCCCTCCCCTGATACGAAGAGGCGGCCTGCCACCCTGCTCTGCCTCTATAACAGCACCCATCTGCCTCAAGGGCCCTGCCACACGCTCCATAGGCCGCTGCGACAGGGACTCGTCTCCTGTCAGTTCCACGTCAAAAGTCTGGCCGGCCAGCAACCCGGCCAACAAACGCATTGATGTACCGGAATTACCCAGATATAGCGGGCAAGCGGGCGCCTTGAGACCGGTCATACCAACACCGTGTATCACCACACGACCGCTCTGCGGCCCCTCGATAACCACACCCATATCCCGGAATGC
>DDNV01000025.1:0-5347 GCA_002341315.1 Cellvibrionales bacterium UBA2511 | reverse complement strand
ATATCCCGGAATGCCTGTAGCGTGGCAAGACTGTCTTCGCCCTCAAGAAAGCCGGTCACGGTGGTGACACCTTCGGCAAGCGAGCCCAGCATGATCGAGCGGTGGGATATGGATTTATCGCCGGGCACACGAATGCTACCGGTAACTGAATTGCCGGGGGACACCCGGTAGTCAATAGTCTGTGTCATGGGCTCCAGGTAAGCCTTGTTTTCAAGCATTTTAGCAAAATGGTTGCGCGCTTCCCTGGCGCGGGTAAACACCCCCAGCAGGTACTCGCTGTCCTTGTTCTGAATAGCATCTTTAAGCTGATCCACATGATCGGTAAACGTTTCCAGTACGGCTAGCAACGCCTGGTCATTCGCCATGACAATGTCGTGCCACATCATCGGATCACTGGCGGCAATACGCGTAAAATCTCTAAATCCACCGGCTGCATAACGGAAAATCTCACGATTTTCACGCATACCAGCGAGTGTATCCACCAATGTGTAAGCCAGAATATGAGGTAAATGACTGGTGGCCGCCAAAACCTCATCGTGTTCTGCCACCGTCATTTCACTGATCACGGCACCCGCTCCCTGCCATAGACCACGGACACGCTGCAAATGCTCCTTACCGGTTTCCTGCAAGGGAGTCAGAATCACCCTGTGCTCGTCGAACAAACCGCTATTTGCCGCATCCACACCGCTTTTCTCCGAACCGGCGATCGGATGTCCCGGAACAAACTGGGCAGGCATTTTGCCATAGGCTCGCCGCACTGCAGTTACGACACTGCCCTTGACGCTGGCCACATCGGTCACAGTAACGCTATCCGCCAGCAGTGGTTGCAGTTGGTGCATAATATCGGGAACGGTCAGGGTCGGCACACCCACCAAAACCACGTCACCCTCACCCAGGTCCCCTGCGACATCACCAATATCGGTGATGACCCGGTCTACCACACCGGATGCCAGCGCCTTGCTCAGCGTATCGGGATTTCTGGAGCTGCCAATTACCTCACGGCAAAGTCCCCGCTCACGAGCGGCCTTTGCCAGGCTGCCGCCAATCAGGCCAAGTCCCACTACCAATAGACGATTGATTGTAGGCGTCATCAAGCTGTATCCCTGTCAACCAGCAACCGACCCAATGAGTCGAGAAAACGTTGATTTTCGTGGGGCAAACCAATAGAAACCCGCAAATGGTGGGGCATACCGTACAGAGCAACAGGGCGAACAATGACACCCTGGCGCAGCAGTGCCTCGTAAATGGCCGACGCATCCCCCGGGACCTGAACAGCGATAAAGTTACCTGCCGATGGAATGTACGCCAATCCCAGGGCATCAAAACCGGCCACCAGCTGATTGTAACCATCACGATTGACGCCAATACTGCGTCGCAGGTAATCATCATCATCCAGTACCGCCAGCGCGGCGGCCAGTGCTGGACTATTAACGTTGAAGGGTTGGCGAAGACGATTGAGGATATCTGCCACCTCCGGATGTGATACCGAGTAACCGATACGCAAGGCCGCCAAACCATAGGCCTTGGAAAAGGTACGGGTAACGACCAGATTGGGGTAGTCGTCAATCAGCTCAAGTGCAGAACCGTAACCGGGTTGATCCACATATTCAAAATAGGCTTCATCCACCACCACCAGCACAGTGTCTGGCAGCTCCTGTAACAACGCTTTAATGGATGCAAGCGATACCCAGGTCCCGGTCGGATTATTCGGGTTGGCGATAAACAGCAAACGCGTGTGTTCATTCACGGCGGCGGCCATAGCCGGCAAATCATGACCCCAGCTGCTGGCAGGAACAACAATCGCTGTGGCATTTTGCGCAGTGATTATCAGTTGATAGACCACGAAAGCGTGTTCAGCAATGATGGCATTGTGCTGTTGACCGAGAAAACCTCTCGCCAGCAGCTCCAGAACTTCATTGGACCCGTTACCCAGGGTCAGCTGACTGGCAGAGACGGCCAACTTTTCGGCGAGTCGGCGCTTGAGATAAAAACCGTTTCCGTCGGGATAGCGGGCACCATTTTCAAACGATGCTTCTATAGCGGCTTTTGCCAGCTCACTCAAACCCAACGGATTTTCATTGCTTGCCAGCTTGATTGCACCGGAGATACCGAGTTCACGTTCCAGTTCATCAAGGGGCTTGCCGCCCTGATAAGGTTGCAAATGTTGTACGCCTGGCAATGCCAGGCTCTTTAAGTCCATACGCATAAGTATCAACCCAACGCCTGGTTACAAGACAGCTTTTGGATAGGAGCCGAGCACTCTGAGGTCAGCAACGATAGAAGCCACCTCTCGGAGCACTTCCGCCACTTTGGGATTGTCACAATGTCCTTCAAAATCAATAAAGAACACATAAGTCCATTTGCCGGTCCGCGATGGTCGGGTTTCCACCCGCGTCAAATCCACACCCTGGCGGTGGAAAGGCTCCAGCAGCTGATGCAGGGCACCCGGCTCATTGCGAACAGCTGCAATGATAGAGGTCTTGTCGTCACCACTGGGCGGAATAGCATCCCTACCGATAATAAGAAACCGGGTGGAGTTATCTGGCCGGTCTTCAATTTTTTCTGATAATTTCTGCAAGTTATAGAGCTCTGCGGCCATATCGCCAGCAATTGCAGCACTGTTCCATTCACCAATGACACGCTTGGCCGCATCTGCATTACTACTAACCGCAACACGCTCAGCTTTTGGGTAGTGTGCATCAAGCCACTGGCGACACTGGGCCAACGACTGTGCATGAGAATAGATGCGGGTAATTCGGTCGGGATGCGTGTTCGGTCCGACCAGCAGGTGGTGATGAATTCGCAGCTCTACTTCACCACAAATCTTCAGGGTGGAGTCAAGAAAAGTGTCCAGTGTGTGATTAATCATGCCTTCCGTGGAGTTTTCCACGGGCACAACACCATAATTCACCGCGCCGGCTGCGACTTCCCGAAAGACTTCATCGATTGCACCGAGAGGCACGGCCAGTGCTGAATGACCAAAATGCTTGAGCGCGGCTTCCTGGGTAAAAGTGCCCTCTGGGCCCAAAAAAGCGACTTTTACCGGCTGCTCAAGCGCCAGGCAAGCAGACATGATTTCCCGGAAGAGTCTGGCCATTTCCTCATTATCCAGCGGACCCTGATTTTTCATCATGACATGACGAAGTACCTGGGCCTCCCGCTCAGGGCGGTAGAATGAGGCATCGCCCTCAGTACGTTTGACCTCAGCTACCTGCTGGGCACAACTGGCGCGCTCACTGATCAGGGCAAGGATCTGATCATCTATTGCATCGATTTGCTCACGAAGCCGGCTGAGCTTGTTTTCTTCTGCCATACCGCCTCCCCGCTAGGCTTCCATCTCTTCGTCAAGCAACGGTTCCTGTTCCTCTATCCTTGCCATACTCACCAGTGCCTCACTCTCTTTGAGGCGGATGACACGAACCCCCTGGGTATTGCGACCCAGCACGGATATTTCACCCACATGGGTGCGAACCATGGTGCCCTGATCAGAGATCAACATAATTTCATCACCGTCGAAGAGTTGTACGGCACCAACTAGAGCACCATTGCGCTCAGTGCACTGCATGGCAATCATGCCCTTGCCACCCCGACCTTTGGTAGGGAATTCAGTGAGGGCTGTCTGCTTGCCGTAACCGTTCCTGGAAACCGTCAACACATAACCGTTTTCCTGAGGAATCACCATGGCCAGCACCTGATGGCCGGCGGGCAACCGCATTCCCCGAACACCTTTGGAAACACGCCCCATGGCACGTACATCAGCCTCTGCAAAGCGCACCGCTTTGCCCTCGCTACTGAACAGCATCACATCGCAATTGCCATCCGTAATCGCAGTGCCTACCAGATGATCACCTTCCACCAGATCCACCGCCCGCAACCCGACACTGCGGGGACGGGAGTATTGATCAAGCGATGTCTTCTTTATCGTGCCATTGGCCGTAGCCATGATCACAAACCGGTCGGCTGCGTATTCATCTACGGGGAGAATGGAGGTAATCCGCTCGTTTTCTTCGAGAGGCAGCAAGTTCACCATGGGTCGTCCACGGGAATTGCGGCCAGCCAGAGGGATCTGATAGACCTTCAACCAGAAGACCTTACCCCGGCTGGTGAAACAAAGAATCGTACTATGAGTGCTTGCCACCAGCAGATGCTCGACAAAGTCTTCATCTTTAACCGCTGTGGCAGACTTGCCCATACCGCCTCGACGCTGTGCCTGGTAGTCACTGAGGGGTTGGGTTTTTGCATAACCACCGTGGGAGATGGTGACCACCCGGTCCTCTTCGGTGATCAGATCCTCGATGGTCAGATCATGCTGCGATTCGATAATTTCTGTGCGGCGATCATCGCCGAACTCTTCACTGACTTCACGCAATTCTTCCCTGATGACGTCCATCAGACGACTGTGGGAATCGAGGATCGCCAGGTACTCGGCAATTTCTGCCAATTTTTCCTGGTACTCAGCCAACAGTTTGTCATGCTCCATACCGGTCAGGCGGTGCAGGCGCAATTCAAGAATAGCCTGGGCCTGGGCCGGAGACAGGAAATACTTACCATCACGTATACCGAACTGGGGGTCCAGATCTTCGGGGCGGCAGGCGTGGCTGCCAGTATGCTCTAGAAACTGGCCGACTGCCGAGGCATCCCAACCGCTGGCAATCAGACGTTCCTTGGCTTCGGCGGGAGACGGAGATGCCTTGATCAGCTCGATGACAGCGTCAATGTTGGCAATCGCAACGGCCAAGCCTTCCAGCAAATGACCCCGTTCGCGAGCCTTTCTCAAGAGGTAAACGGTACGGCGAGTCACCACTTCGCGTCGGTGGCGGACAAAGGCTTCCAGCATTTCCTTGAGATTGAGTGTGCGGGGCTGCTCGTCAACCAACGCCACCATATTGATACCAAATACATTCTGCAGCTGGGTTTGGGCATAGAGGTTATTCAGTACAACGTCGCCCGACTCCCCTCTTTTCAGTTCAATAACAACCCGCAGGCCGTCCTTATCGGACTCATCCCGCAGCTCTGAAATACCCTCAATTTTTTTCTCTTTCACCAACTCGGCAATGCGCTCAATCAATCGCGCCTTGTTCAGCTGATAGGGGATTTCGTGAATAATGATTATTTCACGGCTGGTTTTCTCATCGCGTATCACTTCCGCTCTGGCCCGCACATAAATGCGGCCTCTCCCGGTGCGGTATGCCTGAATAATGCCGGCGCGACCATTGATAATGGCCGCCGTAGGGAAATCCGGCCCGGGAATAAAGGCCATCAGCTCATCTATGGTGATATCCGGGTTGTCGATCAGTGCCAGGCAGCCCGCCACTACTTCCCGCAGGTTATGCGGCGGAATGTTGGT
>DDNV01000090.1:52803-53735 GCA_002341315.1 Cellvibrionales bacterium UBA2511 | reverse complement strand
GAGGTGGACTTACCGGTACCGGTAGCACCCACAAAAATAATGATACCGCGTTTGGTCATCACCAGATCATTCAAAATCGGTGGTAATAACAGCTCTTCCACTGTGGGGATAATAGTTTCAATCCGGCGGAGCACCATGCCCGCTTCGTTGCGCTGGAAGAAAGCACTGACCCTGAAACGACCCACCCCTTGGCGGCCAATGGCAAAATTGAGTTCTTTCTTTTCACGAAACTCAAGCCGCTGCTTCTCATCCATGATGCTTTCAACCACTTGATGAGCCTGCTCTGGCGACAACGGCGTTTTACCCACCGGTACAATCGTGCCATTGATCTTGATACTGGGAGCTACAGCGGCAGTAATAAACAGGTCTGAAGCCCCTTTTTCCACCATCAACTTAAGTAGTACATCAAAGTCCATTACATTCTCCGCAACTCAAATGCTGTCTTTTCCAACAGCGCAGGCAGTTAACACCGGCAAATCAGACTAGAACTCATCCGGTATTTTGGCTTTTTCGCGGGCTGTCTCGCGGGTGATTACTTTCTGGGCTACCAGCCTGTGTAGATTCTGATCCATGGTTTGCATGCCGTGTGATGCCCCTGTCTGTATGGCGGAGTACATCTGGGCAATTTTTTCCTCGCGAATCAGATTGCGGATTGCCGGTGTGCCAATCATGATTTCGTGAGAAGCGATACGACCGCCGCCAATCTTTTTCATCAGCGTTTGCGAAATGACCGCCTGCAGTGATTCGGACAGCATGGCCCGCACCATGGATTTTTCAGCCGCCGGAAACACATCCACAATACGGTCGATGGTTTTTGCTGCCGAGGTAGTGTGGAGTGTGCCAAACACAAGGTGGCCGGTTTCCGCTGCCGTCAGCGCCAACCGGATCGTCTCCAGATCGCGCATCTCACCCACCAGAATAATATCGGGATC
>DDNV01000090.1:51058-52616 GCA_002341315.1 Cellvibrionales bacterium UBA2511 | reverse complement strand
CCCACCAGAATAATATCGGGATCTTCCCGCAGAGCAGACCGTAGTGCCTCGCTGAAGCCGTGGGTGTCTCGGTGGACTTCCCGCTGGTTGACCAGGCACTTTTTACTTTCGTGAACAAATTCGATGGGGTCTTCAATGGTGAGGATGTGCTGATAGCGGTTCTCGTTGACGTAATCCATCATCGCGGCCAGCGTCGTGGACTTGCCCGAGCCGGTCGGCCCCGTGACCAGTACCAGTCCCCGTGGCAGCATGGAGAGATTGCGGAACACCTGCCCTAGTCCCAGATCCTCCAGCGTCAACACCCGGGAGGGAATGGTACGAAATACCCCCGCAGCCCCCCTGTTCTGATTAAACGCATTGACCCGGAAGCGGGCGACACCAGGCACCTCAAACGAGAAATCTGTCTCCAGAAACTCTTCATAATCGCGGCGCTGTTTGTCGTTCATGATGTCGTAGATTAACTGGTGGACCTCCTTGTGCTGCATGGGGGGGAGGTTCACCCGCCGCATATCACCATCAATCCTGATCATCGGGGGCAGACCACCTGAAAGGTGCAAATCTGACGAACCCTGTTTTACGCTAAAAGCCAGCAGTTCCGTAATATCCATGCGTTAATCCTGTTATTCTGGGTTAATCTACTGCTCTACTGAAAGCCGTACTGCCGGCCAATGACAAGTATATGCATAATATAGCCGACAATCTCAACCGACTTCACCGACAGATTCAACAAATCGCTGACCGGGCAGGCCGCGATGCAGATAAAATTCAACTGCTTGCGGTCAGCAAGGGCCAGCCCGCTAGCGCAATCCGCACAGCCTATGAGCTGGGTCAGCGCCACTTCGGCGAAAACTATCTCCAGGAGGCGTTGGAGAAGCAGCAGGCACTGGCGGACCTGACCGATATCCGCTGGCATTTCATCGGGCCGCTACAGTCCAACAAAACCCGAAAAGTGGCCGAACAATTTGATTGGGTGCACAGCGTTGATCGGTACCGTGTGGCAGAACGTCTCAATACCCAGCGCCCCGCAACCCGGGGGCCCCTGAATGTCTGCCTGCAGGTGAATATCGACAGCGAGGCAAGCAAGTCCGGCATCGCGGTGGCAGCGCTGCCAACCTTGGCAGAAAAAGTCGTTGAATTGCCTCACCTTAATCTCCGCGGATTGATGTGTATCCCGCGCAGTCAACCCGACTTGCAACGACAAAGAATTGCCTTTGCCCACCTGGCAGCACAACTGAACACGCTTCGGCACTCCTCCCGGCTGGCCAGATTGGATACACTCTCAATGGGCATGTCGGATGACCTTGAGGCGGCCATTATTGAGGGATCCACCATCGTGCGTATTGGCACAGCCATTTTTGGTCCCCGGCAACCCCCCGGATAACCATCCACAACCTTTCGACTAAGGAAACATCTGTGAACAAACCCACACTGACTTTCATCGGTGGCGGCAATATGGCCAACAGCCTGATTGGTGGCCTTATCGCCAAAGGCTATCCAGCAGACGCCATTACCGTCACCGATCCACTGGAAGCCAACCGCCAGCAGTTGGCCAGCACCT
>DDNV01000090.1:44902-50825 GCA_002341315.1 Cellvibrionales bacterium UBA2511 | reverse complement strand
CAGCAGTTGGCCAGCACCTTCGGCGTTCACACCTCAACCGATAACATGGCCGCTGCAGCCAAAGCCGAGGTCATTCTACTGGCCGTAAAACCACATGTCATGAAAACCGTGACCGCAACGATCACCGGCGCTCTCGGTCACCGACCTCTGATTATTTCGATTGCAGCGGGGATATCCATGGCGTCACTGGAGCAGTGGCTGAGGGCTGACCTGCCGATTGTTCGCTGTATGCCCAACACGCCATCACTGGTTCAGACCGGTGCCGCCGGCCTGTTTGCCAACGGGCAGGTATCCGACGATCAAAAACAGCTCACCACTGATATTCTCAATGCAGTGGGAACGTCCTGCTGGTTGCAGACAGAAGCAGAAATTGATGCCGTGACCGCGGTTTCAGGCAGTGGTCCCGCCTATTACTTCCTGATCATGGAAATCATGCAGGAAATCGGCGAAGAGCTCGGGCTGTCATCGGAAGTTTCGCGGCAGCTCACCTTGCAAACTGCCCTTGGGGCGGCAAAAATGGCTGTCAGCAGCGATGTTGATGCCGCCGAGTTGAGGCGGCGGGTCAGCTCCCCCGGCGGCACGACAGAGTGCGCTATACAGGCTTTCGAAGCCGGCGATCTGAAAGCACTGTTTCGCGAAGCGATGAATAGTGCCGTGAAACGCGCAGCAGCGATGGCCGACGAACTGGCAAACTAACCGTCACACAACAAGGCAACCTATGAGTACATTTACCCAGGCCGGCACTTTTCTGATTCAATCCCTCGGCAGTTTTTACCTGGCGGTGGTGATGCTGCGCTTTCTCCTCCAGCTGTCCCATGCCGATTTCTACAATCCGATTTCCCAGTTTCTGGTGAAGGCCACCCATTTCCCCAGCAAACCCCTGCGCAAGTTGTTTCCCACCTACCGGCATTTTGACCTGGCCACTATCGTGCTGGCGCTGCTATGCCAATGGCTGGTAATTCAGCTTACCGCTTCGATCAACGGACTGGGCATGATGAATATTCTGTCGGCCCTGGCCTGGGGCGCGGTGGGCGCCATTTATCTGGTGCTGAACCTGTATCTCTACGGTCTGCTGATCGTCATTATCGTCAGCTGGGTGGCACCACAGAGCAATCACCCCGCGCTGACACTGCTAAACCAGTTGATTCGTCCCGTTATGGCACCTTTTCAGCGGATTATCCCGCCGCTGGGCGGCTTGGACCTGTCACCCATTTTCATGTTTCTGGTGATCAATATGCTGCAGATTTTTGTGCACGGTGCCGCCAGGTCACTGCAGGTGCCCTCCGGCCTGGTACCCGGTATCTGATGGGAGAACACTACCGGTGGCAGGAGGGCTGCCTGCTGTTGCGCTGCCGGCTGCAACCCCGCTCGTCCAAAGATGAAATTGTCGGGCTGCAGGGAGACCGTCTGAAAATTCGGATTACCGCACCGCCGGTGGATGGCAAGGCCAACCAGCATTTGATTGCATTGATCAGTCGCTGGTTCGGCACGCCCAAATCCGCCGTCAGCCTGCTGCAGGGAGAGACCGGCAGACAAAAAACATTGCGGATTGAAAGCCCGACCCGGCTGCCCGACGGGGCAGCTATTGAGCGGCCAGAAATTTAACCGCCTGAGTTTGCCAGCGCCATTTTCTGCACCCGGACCAAATCGGCAATACCGTGCTTGGCCAGCACCATCATTTCCTGCAGTTCTCCTTCGGTAAACGGTGCCGCCTCAGCCGTGCCCTGAATTTCGATAAAACCACCACTGCTGTTCATGACCACATTCATGTCTGTCTCGGCCGTCGAATCTTCTGCGTAATCAAGATCCAGTACCGGCACACCCTGATAAATGCCTACCGAAACCGACGCCACCATATTGGTGAGGGGGTTGGTCTTGATTTTACCGCGCTCCTGCAAGTGGCTAACCGCATCGGCAAGCGCAACACAGGCACCTGTGATGGAGGCGGTGCGGGTGCCGCCGTCGGCCTGGATCACATCACAGTCCACCGTAATGGTATGCTCGCCCAACGCCTTCAAGTCCATGGCCGCCCGCAGTGAGCGACCAATCAGACGCTGGATTTCAAGGGTTCTGCCACCCTGACGCCCTCTTGACGCCTCGCGGGCCATACGCTCACCGGTGGAACGGGGCAGCATGCCGTATTCAGCGGTCACCCAACCCTGTCCCTTGCCGCGCAGGAAACGTGGCACAGAGGACTCGACACTCGCGGTGCAAATGACTTTGGTTTCACCAAACTCCACCAACACAGATCCCTCTGCATGCCGGGTGTAACTGCGGGTGAGTTTTACAGCACGGAGCTGCTCGGGACGACGGCCACTGGGTCGGGACATGGAAAAATTCCTGTAGTATTTTGAAGTAGAAAAGAGGCTGGCATTCTAACCGAATTGTCGACCGTATGTGGCGCCGTGTTACCATAGATCGTCAATTCCACCCTTCTCCCGGAGATTCCCATGCCCAGCAGTATGACTGCCTTTGCCCGCCACAGTATCGAGTGCCACTGGGGCACCGCCGCCTGGGAAATCCGCTCTGTCAATCACCGCTATCTGGAAACCGGTTTCAGAATGCCGGAAACCGTCAGGGATCTTGAAACGACCCTCCGCGAACTGACCCGAAAACACCTGCAACGGGGCAAGGTGGACTGCACCCTGCAACTCAATATCGCCAAACAATCCGGTGAAGTAGCCATCAATCAACCATTGGCAGAGCAATATATTGCCGCCAGCGAACAACTGGCTCACCTGATGGCTGATCCCGCAAAAATCTCACCGCTGGACATCTTGCGCTGGCCCGGGGTGCTCAGCGAACCAGAGATCGACCGGGAAGAGCTCAAGAATACACTGCTGCGGTTGTTTGAAGAGACACTGGATCAACTGGTGGAGGGCCGTCGCCGGGAAGGTGAAAAACTCGGCGAACTGGTCGAACAGCGACTGGACGGCATTGCCGTGCAACTGGCTACCGTGCGATCGCGATTGCCGGAACTGTTGGCCGCCCAGCGCCAGAAGCTGATTGACCGACTGCAAGAGGTGAGCACCGGTCTGGATCAGAACCGACTGGAACAGGAACTGGTGTTGATTGCCCAACGGGCCGACGTGGACGAAGAACTGGACCGACTGGATACCCACCTGGGTGAAATCCGCCGGGTGTTGCAACGCCAGGAACCGATTGGCCGGCGATTGGACTTCCTCATGCAGGAACTCAACCGCGAAGCTAATACCCTGTCCTCAAAATCCATTGCCACTGATACCACCAACGCAGCGGTCGAACTGAAGGTCCTGATCGAACAGATGCGCGAGCAGATCCAGAATATTGAATAAGCACCGGCTCTATTGGCCTGATGCCGCGATACTGGTCACACACCCGCCGATAATTCAATAAAAGCGACGCCTCTCTGATGCAGTCGATGCGCGATTACGTTATTGTAACAACCTTCAAATCTGGTGATGCGTCACCAACCTGCAGCGACCAAGAAACTGGCGGAGCATCGGATATCAATGTCGACAACAGGTACTCTGTACACGGTATCAGCACCTTCCGGTGCCGGAAAAACCAGTCTGGTCAATGCGCTTTTACAGCAGTGTCAGGACATCTGTGTTTCTATCTCCCATACCACCCGACCCATGCGACCCGGCGAGCAGGATGGCATCAACTATCACTTTGTCGATCAGGCAACGTTCAGCACCATGCTCAGGGAAAAAGCGTTCCTTGAGCATGCCAGGGTATTCAATAACTATTACGGCACGTCGCGCAGCTGGGTGGAACAGACGCTCGCCCAAGGGCTCGATGTTATCCTCGAAATTGACTGGCAGGGAGCTGCACAAATCCGTCGTCTGGTCCCTGGCTGTATCGGCATCTTCATCCTGCCGCCGTCACTGGCCATTCTCGAACAACGCCTTAACGGTCGCGGACAGGACGAGCCCGCCATCATTCGCCAACGGCTGGCAGAGGCGCAACTGGAAATGTCCCACTATACGGAAGCGGACTTCCTGGTGATTAACGACCATTTCGACACGGCCTTGACCGAACTCCGGTCAATTATCATCAGTCACCGACTGAAACTGGACGCTCAGTGCCAGCGAAACAGCAAATTACTCAAGGATTTGTTGTCCTGATACCCGCAATTTTGTAAACTGAAAGCCGCCGTGGCATTGCCGCGGCTTTTTGTCTACACAGATTGTCAATCAATAACACCCCACTTAAATAAAGAAACGGAATCAAATATGGCCCGTATCACTGTCGAAGATTGCCTTGATCATGTGGAGAACCGCTTTGAACTGGTCATGGTCAGCTCCAAGCGGGCACGCCAGCTCGCTGTCGGTGGCAAGCAACCAAATCTGCCCTGGGAAAATGACAAACCCACCGTAATGGCATTGCGCGAAATTGAAGAGGGTTTCATCGATGCAAGCATTCTGAAGCAGAAAGAAGAACCCGAAGAAATGCTGTTGGAATATGGTGATTTTGAAGATACCTCAGCTCCCGAGCTACCGGTAGCCCCTGAAACCGAGTAAACCGTGACCGGGGGAAGCCTTGCAAGCCGTTGATGCACTAAGCAACAAGCTCTCCTCCTACCTCGAACAGCAAGAAGTCCAGGATATTCTCGACGCCTATCAGTTCGCGACTGGCTGCCACGAAGGTCAGTTGCGCCAGAGCGGCGAACCCTACATCAGCCACCCCCTCGCTGTCGCCAACATTCTCGCAGACATGCATCTCGATGCAGAAAGCCTGATGGCGGCCATGCTCCACGATGTCATTGAAGATACCGGCGTCAGCAAGGAAGACCTCGCTGGGCGCTTTGGTTCCACTGTCGCTGAGCTGGTGGACGGCGTGAGCAAGCTTACTGAAATTGAGTTTGCTTCTCGAGCCGAGCAGCAAGCAGAAAACTTTCAGAAAATGACCCTGGCCATGGCCCGGGATATCCGGGTTATGCTGGTGAAACTGGCTGACCGGCTCCACAATATGCGCACCCTTAAAGTGCTCAGCGCAGCCAAACGGCGGCGGATCGCCAGGGAGACTCTGGATATTTACGCCCCCATTGCCCAGCGACTGGGGATCAACGATATTCGTGTGGAGTTTGAGGATCTCGGCTTTGCGGCGATGTACCCGATGCGCCATCAGCGCCTGCGGGCGGCGCTCAAATCCGCTCGCGGCAATCGCAAGCACATTGTTGAAGAAATCAAGGACAGCATAGAAATTCGTCTCGACAAGGAGCTGATCTCTGCCGAGGTCACAGGTCGCGAGAAACATCTCTGGAGTATCTACCAGAAGATGAAGATCAAACGAAAATCCTTTCGCGATATCATGGACGTCTTTGCCTTTCGCATCGTGGTGGAGACAGTGGATGACTGTTATCGCACGCTGGGCGTCATCCACAACCTGTTCAAACCGGTACCCGGTGAGTTTAAAGATTATGTTGCCATTCCCAAGGTAAATGGCTACCAGTCTTTGCACACGGTATTGATCGGTATGCACGGTGTGCCTATCGAAGTGCAGATCAGAACCCGGGATATGGATGCCATGGCCAACTTCGGCATCGCCGCCCACTGGCTTTACAAGTCGCGCGAGGAAGGAAACCCCAGAACCAGTCGCTGGGTACAGGGCCTGCTGGAAATCCAGCAAAAGGCGGGGAATTCACTGGAATTTATCGAACACGTTAAAGCTGACCTGTTTCCCGATGAAGTCTATGTCTTCACGCCAGGCGGCCAGATTATTTCATTACCCTCGGGGGCGACACCGGTCGACTTCGCCTACGCAGTTCATACCAATGTGGGCAATACCTGTGTCGCCAGCAAAATTAACGGACAGCTAACCTCCCTCTCCGAGCCCCTGCAAAGTGGCTGTAAAGTGACCATCATCAACGCCAAGGATGCGCAACCCAATCCCTCCTGGCTGAACTTTGTCGTGACGGCCAAAGCCCGCAGCGCCATCC